>JAOUDF010000024.1 GCA_029859385.1 Nitrospirota bacterium | reverse complement strand
ATCGACAACCTCCCGGACATAGCGCCGATGATAGCGGAGGGCCTCTGGCGACGCCATGAACGACAGGCTCCCTCGGTGAACATCATTGCCTCCGAAAACCTGCCGGGGACGGGCGCCTATCTCCGCCACCAGATTGTAAGCGGAATAAGTGCGGACAAGGCCGCTGTTCTCAAGAAGTGCGCAGGATTCTCCGCGGCGCTTACCCACCGGATCATGACCGGCGGTGAGGTCAGGGACGGGGTGCTGCATTTCACTGTCGATATACCGGGAGACCTGCTCATTGACAGCCGGGGGCTGGTGGAACCTTTTCCGGAAATATGTCATGCCACCATTTCCCGTGATTTCGATGCCCTGTTTCTTGCAAAGCTCTCCACTATCAATCTGGCCCAGGCAGTTGCCGCCTATATCGGCCATCAATACGGTTGCACCTATATCCACGAGGCGGCACGGCATCCCGAGATATTGCCGGTTATAAAAGGGGCGCTTGAAGAGGCTTCGAATGCATTCAGGGCGGAATTCCCCGACCTCGATATCGCCATCGTGCAGGATGCACAAGAGGCTTTGCTGCGGATAGAGGATGCCGGTCTCCAGGATATGATAACCCGCGTTGCCAAAGGCCCCCAGCGGAAACTGACCTCCCAGGAACGTCTGCTGGGCCCTGCGCGACTGGCGGCCCGGCACAACCTCCCCTACGAAAATCTGGCGCGGACGATTGGCGCGGCCCTTGCCTATGAGAATGAACAGGATCTCCAGTCAAGGACAATGCAGTATGTAATCTCCAATGACGGTGTCGACAGGGTCCTGACGGATGTCAGCGGGCTTCTGCCTCATGAGCCTCTGGCGCAATGCATAAAGCGGCATTGGGCAGTTCATCGAGGAAAACTTGAGCACGCGGTAATTTCAGCTCACGAGGAGCTGCTCGCCGACGTCATACGCGATGTGAGCAAGCAACTTTGTGAAGAGTACGAATCCGAAGTGGTAATGGGGGCCCTGGCGGAAGTAGCGCTGGAATTCAGAGATGCCCGTATCTCCAGCTTTCTGGAGACCCTCGTGATCAAACGGGCAACGGAGCGTATCAGGGAGCGCAGCAGGATATTGCGTTCCAGGGAAAAGAAAGGTTCGGCTGCGGCCGTTCCTGTCCCATCGACAGCCTCAATCGCAAAGACCTCGCCTGGAACATCACCAGTTTTGCCGAAATCCCGCTGGATTAGCCGGGTTACGGGTATGTTATAGCATGCGTAACGGAGAAATCTCCTGTTCGCATCAACATGCCGGATAAACATGATATGAAATTCAAGTCTCAAAAAAAACTTCAGACCGCCTTTGTCGGCGTCGTGTCGGTCGCCGTGTTTTTTATCGCGCTGGCTGCGACCATTATGCATCTTCAGGTAATTGTCGGCGCCATTGCCGAGCAGATCAAGGACAAGGCAATGATACTGGCCCGCACCTTCGATGTGGCGGCCCAAAGTCACAAGGGATTGCCGCCCCTTGACGAGTTCAAGCGTAAGATGCAGGTCCTGGACGAGGCCCATGAAGAGATAAACGAGATTGAGCTGGTAGCCCCTGTTCAGAACTCCCAGTACGGCTACAAGATTGTGATGAGTACGCGGGAAGAGGAAATAGGCCGAGATCCGGAGTTTTGGGATGTCGAGGCGATCAGAACCAACAGCGAGCTGACGCTGCTGGAGATCATGGAGCGCAAGAGCGGGAGAGACATCTATGAAGCAGTCAAGAAACACTTGAAGATCGAGCATCTTGTGGAGGGATTATGGAACCGCAAAAAGCATGAATATCTTTGGGAAGTCGTCATGCCGCTTCACGATTCGTTGGGCGCTACGGTGGGCGGCATCGTTATCCAGATATCAATGGACAAGGCCTTTGCCCAGGCCCGTGAATCTATCATAAAAGCGTTCGGGATATTTGCAGGTGCACTGACGTGCATGATCCTGATAATCCTTGTCTCTACACGCAAACTGGTAACAGCACCCATCCAGTCCCTTGGCGACGCCATAGAGACCGTGAAGGCGGGAGATTTCTCGTCCAGTCTGACGATAGCGCGGCATGACGAGATCGGGCGGCTTGCTGAGAATTTTAATCAAATGGTCGGAAGCTTGAGAAAATCCCGGGAAGAAGTGAATGAGTTGAACCGTTCTCTGCAGGACCGGGTTGAGCAGGCTACCGCCCAGTTACAGGGGGTTAATCGCGAGTTGACCATAAAGATTACCGAGCTGCAACAGACACAGCAAAAGCTGCTTCGCTCGGAACGCTACACTGCGTCGGCACTGATGGCGGCGGGCATAGCCCATGAGATTCGCGGTCCATTGAACGCCATGAAATTTGTAGTACAGCAGATGGAGACAGCGTTGAACAACGGTGGGTATGAGCAGGGACCGGAATTGCAGGAGCTTCGGGCCGCATTTAATGATGAAGCCAGGAAGCTGGACAATCTCGCCAGTGCATTTCTCGATTACACACGCCCGGTGAAACCACAACTGTCGCTGTGTCGCCTGTCTGAAATCATTGATGCGGCACTGGAAAAAGCATCGACTCATATTCCATCAGGGAGTGTCGCTCCACGAAGAAGGCATGACGATGTTGGCACTCCGAATCTGGTATCGGAAGGGGATATCCCCCACATTGCGATAGAGAAGCTCTATGACGGAACCGTGCCTCCACTCCTGCTCGACGGGAAGATGATGCGGAAGGCCTTCGGCAATCTGATAGTCAACGCCATGCAGTCGATGCCTGATGGAGGCGTGATCAGCATCAGGACCTCCCTTGATACCGACAAGGTCATGATTGCCATAAGCGATACCGGCATCGGGATTGAGGAGGACCGGTTGAAGGAAATATTTGATCCGTTCTTCACTACAAGATCAGGCGAAATCGGTCTGGGACTGCCGGTGGTTGAGAGGATTGTCGATGCCCACGGCGGTCGAATTTCAGTCAGCAGTGAACCGGGCAAGGGCACCAGTTTTGAGATAGAGCTGGGTTTGGAAGGGCCTCAATAGCAGGCAATAATTCTTGGAGTTGTATGCCGATGCGAATAGCATTTTTTCTCACGAGTAACGGATCGGGCGAAGAAGCGCCTCACGTTAGCGCCGTAACAACTGAGATCGTTGAGCGGCTCAGGAGCATGGGGGCGCTCGTCGATCTGCTGGTCCCTGAAACCAGGGCGTGGGACCTGGCGAATATAAGGCCGGAATACGACCTGTACGTACTCAAGTCGAAGACTCCGCTTACCATGAGCCTGGCCGGTGCGCTCACCATGGCGGGCGCGGTGATAGTAAACGGTTACCGCGCGACGGTGCTGACCAAGGACAAGGTCGCCTCTACGGCGGTGCTGGCGGCTGCGGGTGTCCCGGTGCCGCCGTCATGGACGACCGGAAGGCCCGACTTGCTCTCCCGCCTTGTCAACGGCGCACCCGTATGGATCAAGCCTTCGGGTGGATCGCGCGGCCGGGGGGTGTTTTGTGTCCGTACAGCCGGCGAGATGAGAGCTGTAGAAGCCCAATCCGATCCGTGGGGATTGCCGCTTCCCCTCTTTGCACAGCAGGGGGTGGAAACATCGGGCAAAGACCTGAAGGTGTACGTTGTGGGTGAGAAGATGTGGGCCATTACGAGGCCGTGGCCCGCCGTGACCATGGAGGACAAGCTGGGTAGGCCGGCAGAAATCCCCCCCTCGGTCCGCGAAACAGCTCGGGCATGCGGCAGGGCCTTGGGGCTTGAACTCTACGGAGTCGATTTCCTCCTGTCGGGAGACCAGTCGTGGGTGGTCGATGTCAACGCGCTGCCAGGTTTTAAAGGCCCTGTCGAAGCCCCGGCCGCCATTGCTCATTATCTTCACCAGCGTGCACAGGGGTTGTACCGCAGTACCGGAAAGGTTCGCCGTCAGCTTTCGGAGGCGAGTAGATGAAAATAGCGTTTCTCATGGAGCGGGGGAATCCCCCCCGCCTTAATCCGATCATGGCCGAGACGTTCGCACGCCTTGGGACGCGCGGGGCTGCCGTAAAGGTCATTTTTGCCGAGGAAGTACTGCTCAGACTCGATGAATTTACGGTTGCTGACGACTTGTACCTTCTCAAGTCCGACAGCGAAATGTCGCTGAGTCTGGCCAATGCCCTGGAGACAATGGGAGGGCGGGTCATGAACAGTGTCAATGCCTGCATGCTGGCTAAAGACAAGGTTATGGCGGCTGTTACCATGGCCCGGGCAGGCATTCCGGGGCCCCATTCGATTGCGGCATCCGCACCCGCTTTTCTCTCTGAAGAGGTGAAGGCAGGTCCTCTTATCTTCAAGCCTCACCGAGGGTATCACGGCGTGGGCATTGCAGTGGCCGACAGCGTGGCGACGCTTCCGGAGGCGGAGGCCTACCCTGGTATATCCTTTGCCCAGAAATATTTCGCCGATGCAAGGCGGGACCTCAAGATCTGCGCCATCGGCGATGAGATATTCGGCATACGGAAAGAATTCACCCCCGACAGCTATCTGAAGGCGGGGGTGCCGGAACGCCTCTCTCCCGAGGTGGAGGATATCGCCCGTCGATGCGGTGAGGCCTTTGGCCTGGAACTCTACGGCCTCGACATCGCCGAAACCGAGACCGGCCCCCGCATCATAGATGTCAACTATTTCCCCGGCTATCGTGGTGTTCCTGATGCGGCACGTCGACTCGCCGACTTCATTATGAAATCGGCAAGGACTTAAAGTGGTACTGCCATGAAAAACAGAGCCCGGCTTACGCTTCGCGCCATCCGCGAGAATCCGACCATTGCCGCAGTTTCGGCCGAGGGGTTTCTTACCCGACTCGGTTTCGGCATGGTCGGGTTCGCCCTCCCTCTGTATGCCCTGGCCCTCGGGATGAACGTTGCAGAGATCGGTCTGCTCTATGCCCTGAGGACGGTCGTTACTGTCGCGGTCAAGCCGCTGGCGGGATGGGCCGCCGACCGTTACGGAAAGAAGAAGACGCTGGTGCTGGCGGTGGTCCTCCGCTGCATCGTCGGGTTCCTCTTCATCTTCGCTACCCTGCCATGGCATCTCTATGCCATCCGCATCCTGAGCGGCTTCATGACCGCTGCCCGCGACCCGTCGGCGGCCGCCCTCATCGCGGAACACGGCGACAGGAAGAACATGGCCTCTGCCTATGCCTGGTATACCACGGCCCGGGAGGTGGGCAAGTCGATGGGAGCCGCTGCCGCAGGGTTGCTCATAACCTTCTATGCCGGATATCAGATTACCTTCATCGTTGCCTTCGTCACCTCTTGTATCGCCCTGGTTACGGTAATCATTTATGTGCGGGAAAGCCGGGAGGATGCGGAAAAGAAGCCCGAACCGAAGGAGGTTTCAATAAAGGAAACTGTACCGATGGAGGAGGCGAAAGGCCTGGCAAGGTATCGCGGCTTTCTCGGGTATGCGAGCTTCGGCCTGATGGTGGCGCTCACTGCCGAGATGATGAAGGGGCTGTTCCCGGTCATTGCCGTTCAGTATGCCCACCTTACCGAGGCCGAGGCCGGTATTGCGGCCAGTGCATCGAGCGTGGCCCTTCTGGTGGCCGGGCCCCTGTTCGGGTGGCTTTCCGACAACTACAGCCGAAACCTGGTGCTCAGCAGCAGGAGTATCGCCAATACTGTATCCTCGGTACTCTATATCTACTTCCCCAATTTTTCAGGTTTTCTCGTCGCCCGGGTGATGGACGACACGGGGAAGGCAGCCTTCAGACCGGCATGGGGTGCCATGATGGCCGAGATCACGGAGAAGGACCCGGCCCGTCGTGGTCGGACCATTGCGAACATCGATTCGGCAGCGACCCTTGGCGAGGTGCTTGGGCCGCTGTTGGCAGGGGTGATGATGGCCACCTTCGGCGTGCCCGCAATGCTGGGCGTCAGGGTTGCCCTGTCGGTGATTACGGAGATACAGGCCGTGCTTGTTTTCCGGCAGCGGCAGGAGCCAGTGGTCAAACCGATGGCTGAAGAGTCGGCCAGGCTCTGACGGGCTATTGATAAAGGACACTCTGAACCGGCACTAACAAAAGGGGGAGAGGGCAGGAGGTGAAATAATGAAATGGCGGATTGTTCCGGTGTTGGCGGGATTAGCTCTGCTGGCGGCCGGAAGCGTGGGAGAGGCGAACGAAAAGCTGCTGGATATTCTCAAGGAAAAGGGGATCATCACCGACGAGCAGCTTGCCGACCTGAAAAAGGATTCGGCAAGCGATGTGAAGGTTTCCTACAAGAAGGGCTTCAAGATGGAGACGACCGACAAGGAGTTCTCCTTCGAGCTTGGGGGAAAGGTCCGCGCCGATTTCAGATACTTTGATGACAACAGCAAAAACGACACCTTCGACCTCCGAAAGGCCAGCCTCAAGGCCAAGGGAACTCTGTACCGCTACTTCGACTACCGATTGGGCGCCGACTTCGCCAGCGGCACGGCGAAGCTCAAGGACGCCTACATCGCCTACACTTATTTTCCCCGCGCCCAGATAAAGGTGGGCCAGTTCAAGGTCCCCTTCGGCTATGAGAAGTTTCTGTCCTCCAAATACTTTCCATTTCTGCACAAGTCGTCCATTACCTCGGCCCTTACCTGGACGAGAGACAGAGGTGTCGGCGTGGAGGGTACGCTGCTCAACGGCTATCTTGCCTATAACGTGGGCGTCTTCAACGGCAACGGCTCAAACACCTCCAATAACAACGACGACTTCGACTACGCGGGCCGACTCATATTTGTGCCAACAAGGGGAAGTGACGGTCGCTTGCAGCTGGCAGTGGGGGTGTCGTATTCCTACGGCCAGCAGAGGGGTGACGATGACGACGAGATCGAGCTGAAGACCGAGACAAAAAGCAACAACACCTATTTCGTTGCCAGTATCCCCACCAGCCGCAGCTATGACCGCCACCGGGCAAGCATCGGTGCCACCATCATCTACGGCAGGTTGATGCTCAACGGCGAATATATGAAGGCGGTCTACCAGTTCGACAACGATGCGGAGGTGACCGGCGGCTCGGTTATTGCCGGGTACCTGCTGACCGACGAGGAGCGTACCTTTGATGACGACGGCCAGGTCAAGTACGGCAGCGTGAAAAAACCGTTCGACCCCGGCAAGAGGCAGTGGGGCGGGTGGGAGCTGGCGGCCCGTTACTCCTGGTTCAAGGTCGATGACCGCTTTTTCCAGTCCAACGGGCTTTATCGTGGGTGGAGCGCCGTTGACAGAACCAGTAATGCCAACGCCGGCAGCGCCTTCACCACCGGCATAAGCTGGCGTCTCAACGACGCGACCCGCATCCTGGCCAACTGGGTTCATTCCCATGCCGACAACGACCTCGCCGGTGGCTCTTCAAATATATTTACTCACGACAGCGGTAATAGCTCCGACTCTGAAGATGCCGTTCTCATGAGGCTGCAAGTGGCCTTCTGATTGCCGCCCGCTACTCTTGCAGGCCGGTCCTTCGGGGTCGGCCTTTTTTTTGTATTCTGATTTCTTCACCAAACCTTAACACTCCGTTCACATGCCCTTAACCTCGCCGCTCTATCCTCCCCCATGAAAAAAAGATGTGAGAGGAGGTGAATTGATCTCCCGGCTATTTGCCGGAGTCGAGGCGGTTCACCAGAGAAGAAAGCGAGTCAAAAGGGAGGTATCAATGAAAAAGATATTAACGGCCCTGGCCCTGGCAACGATGATCCTGGCGCCGATGGAGCAGGCCCAGGCAGGCGACAGGCTGCTGGAGATCCTCAAGGGAAAAGGGATTATCACTGAGGAGCAGTTTCAGGAACTGGAGAAGGAAGCGAAGAAAGAGGTCAAGGTATCCTATAAGGACGGCTTCAAGATGGAGAGCGAGGACAAGGAGTTCTCTCTCAAGGTAAACGGCCGCGTGCAGGGTGACTTCAGGTATTTCAACGACAGCGAAAAGAACGATACCTTCGACATTCGCCGGGCCTATCTCTCGGCGTCGGGCACCCTCTACAAGTACTACGATTACAAGGTCGAAGTCGATTTTGCCGGCAGCAACGGCACGTCTTCAACCATCAAGGATGCCTATATCAACTACAAATATTTCAAGGATGCCCAGGTCAAGATAGGGCAGTTTTACTTCCCCTTCGGCAACGAGGTGACGGCATCGGACCGGTTCTATGTCTTCCTCGAATCTTCTTCCATCGTTGCCGCCCTGGCGCCCGGAAGAGACCGTGGCATCGAGGTCCATGGCAGCCCGATGAACGGGCTGATCAGCTATCAGGTCGGCATCTTCAACGGGTCCGGTGAAAACCGATCAGAAACCAACGACGACTTCGAGTATGCCGCCCGGGTAGTGTTCCATCCGACAGCGGGGAGTGAAGGCCCTCTACAGGCATGGATTGGCGGGTCGTTCGCCTATGGGCAGGAGGAGTCACTCTCTGCCGGTGGCATCAGGGTCAGCACGGAGTCCAAGAGCGGCAACAACTATTTCAGCAGTGCCGCCGCCTCTCATGGTTATGAGAGAACAAGGATGGGCCTCGAAGGAGCGCTGCAGTACGGCCCTGCCATGCTCAAAGGCGAGTTCCTGCGGACCGAGTACGACTTCGAGAAGAAGGCCGACATTGAGGGCGGCTACATTACCGCCAGCTGGTTCCTCACCGGCGAGCAGAAAAATATCTCCCGTGACGGCCATATCGAGAGGCAGAAGGTGAAGAAGCCCTTCGATCCATCAAAGAGGCAGTGGGGCGCCTGGGAACTGGCCGTCCGCTACTCCTGGTTTGAGGTGGACGACAAATTCTTTCAGGCCAACGGTCTCTACCCCGGTTCTCCGGCGGCTTCAGCAACCGCGAACGCCAACGAAGGGGATTCCTGGACCGCGGCAATTAACTGGTATCTCAACAGCATGACCCGCGTAATGGTCGACTGGGTACACTCCGAAGCAAGCAATGACCTGTCCGGCGGCACCTCCAATATCTGGAAGCATGACGGTGACAGCGTGGCTGACACCGACGCGGAGGATGCACTGCTGATGAGGGTGCAGATAGACTGGTAGCCGGACTGATGGTGATCCTGATGGTTTTAACAGAAGCTTAACAGAATCTTAACAATAGACCGGTAGGCTTGTGCACCATTCAGCATGATGCACGACCTCGGATTACAGGAGAAAAATATGCGGAAATTAATGATTGGCGTGCTGCTCGCAGCAACAGTGATTGCGAGCCCAATAGGGGTCCAGCAAGTGAATGCCGCTGGTGCAGTGGTGAAGATAGACGGCTCCAGCACGGTATATCCCATTACCGAGGCGGTGGCCGAGGAGTTTCAGGCAGCCACACGGGGTAAGGTGAGGGTGACCATTGGCGTTTCGGGCACCGGCGGCGGGTTTAAAAAGTTCTGCCGGGGAGAGACCGACATTTCCGAGGCATCCCGCCCTATCATGAAGAAGGAGATGGAGGCCTGCAAAAAGGCCGGGATACAGTATGTCGAGCTGCCGGTGGCCTATGACGCGCTCACCGTGGTGGTCAACCCGCAGAACAACTGGATAAAGAGCCTTACCGTTGACGAGCTGAAAAAAATGTGGGAGCCGGCGGCCCAGGGCAAGGTGACGACATGGAAGCAGGTTAACCCTGCATGGCCCGATGTGCCGCTGAAGCTCTTTGGCGCCGGTGCCGATTCGGGGACCTTCGACTACTTCACCGAGGCGGTGGTGGGCAAGGCCAAGTCGAGCCGCGGCGACTACACCGCCAGCGAAGACGACAACGTGCTGGTGCAGGGGGTCTCCATGGACAAGAGCGCGCTGGGCTTCTTTGGCTACGCCTACTATGCCGAGAACGCCAAGAAGCTTAAGGCGGTGCCCATTGCGGCCAAGGCGGGCGCAACCCCCGTGGCTCCTTCTATTGATACGGTGAAAAGCGGTGCCTATCAGCCCCTCGCCAGGCCGATCTTCATCTACGTGAGCGCCAAGTCCCTCGAAAAGCCTGAAGTGAGAGAGTTTGCCGAGTTTTACCTGAAGAACGCCGCTACCCTGAGCGAAGAGGTCAAGTATGTCCCTCTGCCGGACAAGGCCTATGTCATGGCCCTCGATAACCTCAAGGCGAAAAAGACAGGTACCGGTTTCGGCGGAATACCCGAGGTGGGTGTTTCGGTTGAAGACCTGCTGAAGCGCGAGGGGAAACATTAATATGAGGAGAGCTTCCTTTGAGTAACGGGAAGTCCCATCTGTCCCACAGCCCCATGCGGCTTGCGAAGGAGCGCCTCGTCGAGGCGATTCTCTTCCTTGCCGCTTTTGCGTCGGTGGCCATCACCGTGGCCATCGTGGGCATCCTTCTCTATGAGTCGCTGGGGTTCTTCCGTCATGTGTCCATCGTTGAGTTTCTCACCGATACCCAGTGGACACCACTGTTTGATGACGCCCATTACGGCATTCTCCCCCTGGCGGCGGGAACGCTGGTGACGACCGGCGTCGCGCTGGCGGTGGCGATCCCGCTGGGGACCATCATCGCCATTTACCTCAGCGAATTCGCACCCCACAAGATGCGCGAGATCATCAAGCCGTTCCTTGAGTTGCTGGGGGCGGTACCGACGGTGGTCTACGGCTATTTCGCCCTCATCTTCGTAACCCCCCTGCTGCAGAAGATCATGCCCGACCTTTCGGGTTTCAACATGCTCAGCGCGGGACTGGTGATGGGGATCATGATCATCCCCTACGTGAGCTCGGTGAGCGAGGACGCCATGCGGGCCGTTCCGATGCATATGCGCGAAGGTTCCTACGCCATGGGGGCGACCCGCTTCCAGACCTCGGTGCGGGTGGTGACTCCGGCGGCCTTCTCGGGTATTGCCGCCGCCTACATCCTTGGCATATCCCGCGCCGTCGGAGAGACCATGGTGGTGGCCATTGCCGCCGGTATGCAGCCCAACCTCACCTGGGACCCGACGCAACCTGCCGCAACGATCACCGCCTACATAGTGCAGGTGAGCCTGGGCGACCTGCCCCACGGCAGCATCGGCTACCAGACCATCTTCGCTGCCGGTCTCACGCTCATGCTCATCACCCTCATCTTCAACATCGGCGGCTACCTGCTTACCAAGCGGTTCCGGGAGGTCTACTGATGACAGCCGAAGACCTCAAGGAGATACGGGCGCTCATCTCCCGGCACAAGCTCTGGGATTATCTGTTCGCGACACTGGGACTGCTCGCCATGCTGGCGGGTATCCTTGTGCTGCTGGCCCTTTTTATCAACCTCTTCATGGAGGGTGCGCCCCGGCTTACGACAGATTTCTTCACCTCGTTCACGTCGCGTCGTCCTGAACGGGCAGGTATTCTTGCGGCATGGGCAGGCACCACGCTGGTGATGTTCGTGACGGCTTCCGTGGCCGTCCCTCTGGGAGTGGCCGCCGCGGTCTATCTGGAGGAGTATGCGTCGAAGAACGCCATTACGGCGCTTATCGAGATCAACGTCACCAACCTGGCGGGGGTCCCGTCCATTGTTTACGGCCTTCTGGGGCTCAGCCTCTTTGTCTACAAGATGGACCTGGGGCAGAGCATCCTGACGGCGGGCTTGACCCTGGCGTTGCTCATTCTGCCGGTGGTCATCGTGGCGACGAGAGAGGCGATCAGGGCGATCCCGGGCAGTATTCGGGAGGCGGCCTACGCGCTGGGCGCCACCAAGTGGCAGATGGTGTCGGACCACGTGCTGCCCTATTCATCGGCCGGCATCCTCACGGGGGTCATCATCGGTCTCTCCCGCGCCATAGGCGAGACGGCTCCTCTCATCGTCGTCGGCGCGCTGACCTTCATAGCCTTTCTCCCCCAGTCGCCGATTTCGCCCGAATTCCCCTACGTCTCCTTTGCCTGGCTCAAGGAGCCGTTCACCGTAATGCCGATCCAGATGTTCAACTGGACCTCGAGGCCCGAGGAGGCGTTTCAGGTGAATGCCGCAGCCGCCGGTGTGGTATTGTTGATCATGACCCTCACCATGAACGCGGTGGCAATCTATCTTCGGTATCGTATACGTAAAAACATCAAGTGGTAGGAGCGTACATGGCTGAACCAACCGGCACCATCAAGGCCGATGTAAAGAACCTGGATTTTCATTACAGCAGCGGTCACCACGCGCTGAAAGACCTCAACATGCCCATCGCCGAGAACCGGGTGACCGCCCTCATCGGCCCGTCGGGGTGCGGCAAGTCGACCTTCCTGCGCTGCTTCAACCGGATGCACGACCTCTACCCCGGCAACCGCTACGAGGGGGAGATCCTTCTTCATCCCGACAACGTCAACATCCTGAGCCGGAATGTGGACCCTATCGAGGTGCGGATGCGGATAAGCATGGTGTTTCAGAAGCCCAACCCCTTTCCGAAATCGATCTATGAGAATGTGGCTTACGGCCTGCGGGTGCGGGGCATGAGCAAGCGAAGCCAGATGGATGAAAAGGTGGAGAAAGCCCTTCAGGGGGCGGCGCTGTGGGACGAGGTGAAGGACCGGTTGAGCCAGCTGGCGACCAACCTCTCCGGCGGACAGCAGCAGCGGCTTTGCATTGCCCGGGCCCTGGCGACCGACCCGGAGATCATGCTCTTTGACGAGCCCACGTCGGCGCTGGACCCCATCGCCACGGCAAAGATCGAGGAGCTGGTCCTCGACCTGCGGGAGCGCTACACCATCATCATCGTCACCCACAACATGCAGCAGGCCGCCCGCGTATCGGACTGGACGGCTTTTCTCTACATGGGGAACCTGATAGAATTCGACGAGACAGGGAAGATATTTACCAACCCCGCGAATAAACAGACGGAAGAGTACATTACCGGCCGGTTCGGCTAGGCCCAGGTGTCAGGAGACCAGAAATGCCAATGCATCGACATTTTGACGAGGAACTGAAAGAGCTCAAGAAGAAATTGCTCCGGTTGGGTGGCATGGTGGAGGAGGGGATAGTCAATGCGATCAAATCGCTGGTGGAGCGTGATTCCGAACTGGCCCACAAAACCATCGACGCCGACCACAATATCAACGCTCTCGAGGTGGAGATCGATGAGGACTGCATACGGCTTATGGCCCTGCACCAGCCCGCGGCCAAGGACCTGCGGCTCCTGACGACGACGCTGAAGCTCATCGACGACCTGGAGCGGATGGGCGACCTGGCCGTGAACATCTGCGAACGGGCGCTGGAGCTGAACAAGGAGTCTACGCTCAAGCCGTACACCGATATCCCCCGCATGGCAGTGCAGACCCAGCAGATGGTAAAAGAATGTCTCGATGCCTTCATCAACGAGGATGTGGAGCTGGCCTACAAGGTATGCGACGAGGATGAGCTGATCGATGACCTCAACACCCAGATACTGCGCGAGCTGATCACCTTCATGGCGGAAGACCCGACCACCATAAGCCGCGCCATGCGGGTTATCTTCGTGTCGAAAAACCTGGAGCGGATCGCCGACCATGCGGTGAACATCTCCCAGTCGGTAGTCTATATGGTCAAGGGAAAAGTGATCCGCCACACGATCTCGAGCCATCCGGAAAACCAATGAGAGGTTTCACCAGGGTATTTCTTGTCGCCATCGGCCTTGTGCTTCTTGCCGCCGCCGGGTCCGCTGCCTTCGACAACGAACCCGATGGTTTCCGCGGCGTGAAGTGGGGGGCGGAGCTTTCCTCGCTGTCCGGTTTCAGGAAGGTTCTTGGCGCCGGCGATACCGTCTTTTATGCCAGGGAGGGGGAGAAAGAAAGCATCGGCGATGCATCGGTGGCCAGCATCCGTTACCTCTTCTACAAGGGGCAGCTGAGGCAGGCCTGGATAATGGCCGAGGGTGCAGGGAACTTCGCCGCCCTGCAGAGTGCCCTGTTCAAGGCATTCGGCAAGCCGATCCGGGTTGACAGCCACGACGGATCGAGCGAATGGATAGGGGCCAGGACTACCATCATGCTCAGCGCGGTGCAGCCATCGGAGAAAGAGAAGATGGACGTGATGCTCATCTTCACCGATACCGGCTTTCTCGGTACAGGGACGAAGGAGCGGGCTGAAGGGGGAGAAATCTTAAAGGACTTCTAATACTATGGAACACTTTCTCTCACATCTGCTCGACCCCTCCCGTCTGCACCCGGCAATCGTCCATTTCCCCATTGCCCTCTTTACCGCCAGCCTGTTCTTCGACCTGCTCAGCCTTCTGCTCAACCGCCATGATTTCAGAAAAACCGCCTTCCATCTTCTCGCTCTCGGCGTCCTGAGTGCCATTGCCGCCATCGGTGCCGGGCTCATGGCGGCGGAGACAGCGGATGCCCCGGAGGATATCCTCACGATTCACAGCCGATTGGCGGTGGCGACGACGGTCCTCTTTGCCCTTCTTCTCGGATGGCGGGCAAAGACAGGCAATTTCAGTTCTCCCCGGCTTTTCCCTGTCTATCTGGTCGCGGCCGTCATCGGCGCGGTGATGATCCTGACCGTAGGGTTCTGGGGAGGGCACATGGTCTTCGAAGAGGGGGCCGGCGTCCGGCCAGACCTCCTTCACCGTAATCATCAGGAAGAGATGCTGCCGGAACCGGACTTTGGCGCCAAACCTTCTGTCCCTTCACCTTCCGGGCACGATCATGGCAAGGGCGATGGCCATCAGCATGCTCACTAGCCGGACCGGAGGAATGAGCGGTATAAATTATGCGCTGCCGGGGGATATTTTGTTATCATGTATAAAAAACTTCTGCCCCCCTAAGGTCGAATGAGAAAAAAAGTACTGGAAGGGTCGATTCTCTTTGTAAGTGTAGTCAAGTGGCTTTTCCTCGCCTCCTGCGCCGGTGTTGCCGCCGGCCTTGCCTCCGCCCTGTTTCTCAAGCTGCTTGCCGCCAGTATCGTCTATGCCCAGAAGTTTCCCTATTATTTTGCCCTGCTCCCCCTTGCCCTCGTCCTCAGCGGCATCATAACGAAATATCTCGCCCCCGAGGCAGCCGGCGGCGGTACGGGCAGCGTCATCGAGGCGGTCCACAAGCATTCCGGGAAAATGAAGCTGATGGCGGTGCCGGTGAAACTGGTGGTGACCATCCTTACCGTGGCCACGGGAGGTTCGGCCGGGAAGGAGGGGCCCTGTGCGCAGATTGGTGCCGGCGTCTGTTCAGCCCTGTCCGACCTGCTCAAATTCGACGCCCGCGACCGCAAGAAGCTGGTGATATGCGGCATCAGCGCCGGGTTCGCCGCTGTGTTCGGCACACCAATCGCCGGGGCGATCTATGGCGTCGAGGTCCTCTTCATCGGCGCCCTGATGTATGACGTCCTTCTCCCCTCCTTCGTGGCGGGAGTCGTCGGCTTTCAGGTGGCCTCTTCCCTCGGGATTACCTATTTCCATGACCCGGTCAACTTCGTCCCCCTCTTCAGCAGCATGGTGTTCATAAAAGTCTGTATAGGGGGCATATTCTTCGGCCTCTGCTCCCTCCTGTTCGTGGAGATGCTGCGCCTTGGCGAATGGACGAACAAGCGGATAAAACTGTGGGAGCCTCTGAAAGGGGCGGTGGGAGGGGTAACGCTGGTCATCCTGGCCCTGATTTTTTCCACCAAGTATATGGGGCTGGGTCTTGACACCATGGCATCGGCACTTCAGGGGGATGACATCCCGCCGGGGGCGTTTCTGCTGAAGATGCTTTTTACCTCGGTGACGCTGAATTTCGGAGGGAGCGGCGGGCTGGTGACACCGACCTATTTCATAGGGGCGACGGCGGGGAATGTCTTCGGCCAGTTTCTCGGGTTTGACCCGGCCCTCTTCGCCGCCATCGGTATGGTGAGCCTCCTCGCGGGGGCATCGAACACCCCTATCTCCGCCAGCATCATGGCCGTCGAACTCTTCGGCCCCGAGGTCGGCTCTTACGCGGCAGTCTCCTGTATCATAAGCTTTCTGATGAGCGGCCACCGGAGCATGTACCCCAACCAGGTGCTTTCGACGGCAAAGTCGCAGTCACTGGTGGTGGAAAGCGGGCGGGAGATGGGTGATATCGACGATGTGGGGGTCAAGCTGCGCCCGAATAGTGTCGCGGGACAGGTGTTCAGAGGATACAGGAAGGTGCAGAAGAAGACGCCTCCCCGGAAATAGCTACCCCTTCGGTACCCTGTCCAGAAACGCCCTCGTATGCTTCTCCGGCAGTATGGCGCACCCCATGTCGGTGTCGGGCTTCAGCCCTCCGTGGAAATCGGAGCCACCCGTGACCAGAAGGCCCAGCCGCTCCGCCATGGCAATGAGGTTTTCCCGGTATATGCCGGTCTGCTCACAGTTGTAGCACTCCACTCCGTCAAGCCCCATCTCCCTCAGCTCCGTTATATAACCTTCCAGATTGTCGCGGTGGGCCTGGTTCAGGGTAAAGGGGTGGGCCAGCGCTGAAACGCCGCCGGCTTCATGGATGAGCGAGATAGCATCCGCCGGCTGGATGCCGAAGCGCTTGACGAAGGCGGCGCCTCCCGCGCCAAGATATTTCTCGAAGGCCTCCTGCGTAGTGGTCACATACCCCTTTTTCAGCATGGCTGCGGCGAAATGGGGGCGGCCCACCTGGCTGTCGCCGGCCTCGGCGTAAACCTCTTCCAGGGTGAGGGGCACCCCCTGCTCTGCCAGCTTGTCCAGCATGGCCTTGTTCCTTGCCGCCCGCTGCTCCCTCACCTCGGCCAGGGTTTTATGAAGGGGGAAGCCGTCGTCGGGGATGCCGTAGCCCAGGATGTGCAGCGTACCGCCGGAGTACTCCACGCTGATTTCCACGCCCGAAATCACGCGGATGCCCTGTTCCTTTCCCTCGGCCATGGCTCGCTGAACCCCGTCGCACAGGTCGTGGTCGGTCAGGGCGATTACGCCGATATTCTTCTTCTTCGCCAGTCTTACCAGCTCCTCGGGGCTGCACGACCCGTCGGAGTAGTTGCTGTGCATGTGCAGGTCCGCTACGTTTCTGAGTATCATCAAAGGCCTCTCTCTGGTAAAGTGATCCGAAAGAAAAGAGTAACAACGAGGGGTGAAAGTTGCAACCTGAAAAGAGGCTTCTCCTGCATGTCTGCTGCGCGCCCGACGCCACGGTGGTGGTGGAGCGAATGAGCGCTGAGTACGCGCTGGCCGTCTACTTCTACGACCCGAATATTCATCCTGAATCGGAGTATATCCTCCGCCGCGATGAAATGGCGCGCCTGTCGGAGCGCCTCGGGGTTCCGTTTTACGAGGGGGAATACGATGTCGACCGCTGGCTGGAAGTGGTGAGGGGACTTGAGCAGGAACCCGAAGGCGGCGCCCGGTGCGCCGTCTGTTTCCGGATGCGGCTCGAAAGAACGGCCCGGTTCGCCGCGGAGCAGGGGTGTCCCGTGTTCACGACGGTACTCACGGTCAGCCCCCACAAGGATGCCGATCTCATCAACCGTTTGGGGCAGGAGGCGGCTACGGCCCATGGCGTTGAATATCTGGCGGGGAACTTCAAGAAGAAGGACGGCTTCAAGCGGAGCCTGGAGTTGAGCCGGGAATACGGCCTGTACCGGCAAAACTATTGCGGGTGCACCTTCAGTATGCGCGAGGGTTCTGTTGAAAATCAGTCTTGAAAATCTGTTATACTGTTTCGGTAATTTGAACCGACAAAACAGGTAGATCAATGCTCATCGTCAATGAAATCTTCAAAAGTCTTCAGGGAGAATCCTCCTGCGCGGGCCTACCCTGCACCTTTATCCGGCTGACGGGCTGCAACCTTCGCTGCGATTACTGCGACACCACCTATGCCTACGAAGAGGGGGGCGAGATGTCGGTGGACCAGGTGGTGGCCGAGGTCGAGAGACTTGGCTGTCGGCTGGTGGAACTGACCGGCGGAGAGCCGCTGCTGCAGGGCGACGTCTACGAACTGCTCCGGCGGCTGGTTTCCGCGGAATATCAGGTGCTTCTCGAGACCAACGGCAGCATCAACCTTGGCAAGGTGCCCGGAGGGGTGGTCAAGATCGTCGACTTCAAGGCCCCTGGCAGCGGCGAGGAGGACAAGAACCTCTGGAGGAACCTCGACTACATGAACGGTATGGACGAGGCGAAGTTCGTCCTGTCGAACCGTGACGACTATCTCTGGGCGAAGGGCAAGGTCGATGAACACCGGCTCAGCGACAGGATGGAGGTCCTCTTCTCGCCGATCGTTGCCACTTTGAACCCTACTGACCTGGCCCAGTGGATACTGGACGACGGCTTGCGCGTGCGGCTCCAGCTTCAGCTCCACAAAGCCCTGTGGGGCGACGAGAGAGGACGATGAACGCTCAAAAACGCTGCGTGGTTTTGCTCAGCGGCGGGGTCGATTCCAGCACCTCCGCCGCCATTGCCGGGGCCGACGGCTATGAGGTATATGCGTTGACGATCCTCTACGGGCAGCGTCATAAACAGGAGCTAGAGAGTGCCCGGACCGTATCGAAAGCCCTCGGTATAAAAGAACACAAAATCATCGAACTCGACCTTTCCCTCTTCGGCGGTTCCGCCCTTACCTCAGACATGCCGGTCCCCAAGGGCCGTGATACTGCCGAGATGGCCAGCGGCATCCCATCCACGTATGTTCCGGCCCGCAACACCATCTTCCTCTCCCTTGCCCTGGCCTGGGCCGAGGTACTGGGCACCGGCGACATCTTCATCGGTGCCAACGCCGTTGACTACAGCGGTTATCCCGATTGCCGTCCCGAATATCTCGAAGCCTTCGAACGAATGGCCACCCTGGCTACAAAGGCAGGGGTAGAGGGGCAGGTTCGGGTGAAGGTCCACGCCCCCCTGCTGCGACTTACCAAAGGGCAGATCATCCGCAAAGGCCTCGAACTGGGCCTCGACTACGGCATTACCCACTCCTGCTACGACCCGCTTCCCGACGGCAGGCCCTGCGGCGCCTGCGACTCCTGCATCCTGAGGGCGAAGGGGTTTGAGGAGGCAGGGAGAACAGACCCCGTATTAGCATAGGTTTATATAAGGTTATAGCTGGAGGTGGGGGTGAATGGGGGTCACTTTACAGGTGATCTATTCATCTTCGTCTATGGCATAAGGGCATTTTCCGATAGCCTCAGGGTCCAGCATCACCACGCGTGCAAAGGCCCGGCAGGTACGGTAACCGCACAGGCCGCAGTCCTTGCCGGGAAGGCGAACAAGCACATCATTTATGTCGTCGTACTCGTCGGTCATTCCATTGCCTTTCGTGACACAGATCAGGTTTCACCTCTGAGAATGATAGCACATGAATGCGGGTAGCTCCGGGTATCTATCGGATACATCGGCTTGACGGTGTTTGTTCTTTTGTGCTAGATTGCGCCTGTCCTTAAACAAGGCGACGTACCCAAGTGGCTAAGGGAGCAGTCTGCAAAACTGCGATTCATCGGTTCGAATCCGATCGTCGCCTCCATTTTTCTTTTCCCTCCTCGGTCCAAATGCGAATTGCCCAAGTGGCGGAATTGGTAGACGCAAGGGACTTAAAATCCCTCGCTGCTTCGCAGCGTACCGGTTCGATTCCGGTCTTGGGCACCACGAAGTGAGCTGTTCATGCCGCGAATGACAACAAAACCTCTCATTGCAATCACCGCCGGCGACCCGGGTGGCATAGGTCCCGAGATCATCATCAAGGCCCTCTCCGAGCCAAGAGTTTATAGGTACTGCCGTCCGTTGGTGATTGGCGACGCGGCGGTATTCCGCTACTGGCTGAGAAGGCTTCGGCGCCTCAGCAGTGGTCTCGCCTTGCAGGTGGTTGATGAGGGCGATGACCAGATATTGCCGCGCAAGGCCGGCGTTATCCCTGTTCTGGATATCGACTCCATGGACGAGGAGGCGATGGAACCGGGGCGTCCTACCGCGGTCGGTGGAAAGGCATCGGTCCTCTATATACAGAAGGCCGCCCAACTCGCCCTTTCGGGGATGGTTGAAGGGGTCTGCACCGCCCCCATCTCCAAGGAGGCCATTAATCTCGCCGGTTTCCCTTACCAGGGGCATACCGAACTACTGGGAAAGCTCTGTGATACCGATGATTTCGGCATGATGCTGGCGGGAAAAAAGATCAGGGTGATGTTGGTGACCACCCATGAGGCGATGGTAGATGTTCCCAAGCTGATTACGCGGGAGAAGGTATTAAGGGCAATCCGCCTGGCTCATAGGGGGTGCAGAGAGCTGGGGATCGAAGAACCGCGCATAGGTCTCTGCGCCTTAAACCCCCACGGAGGTGAGAGCGGACTGTTCGGGCGCGAGGAGATCGATATCATCGGTCCGGCCGCCAAGATGGCAAGGGACGAAGGGATTGATGTCACTCCACCGCTGCCCGCCGATACGTTGTTTGTAAAGGTGCGCCAGGGGATGTTCGACGTGGCGGTGGTGATGTATCACGACCAGGGGCTTATCCCGCTCAAGATGCTCTCCTTCGGCAGGGCGGTGAA
>JAOUDF010000023.1 GCA_029859385.1 Nitrospirota bacterium | reverse complement strand
CTGTTGACCTAGCGAAATTGACCGAGCATCTGCGCATTGCGATCCAGGAAGAGCTGGCTGTCGAGGACCGCATCAACGATGAAGTACGGCAGATTCTGCAACAGTACGAGGCCGACATTCGTGCAGGGCGGCTCGATTACCGCAAGCTTTTCGAGATGACCAAGAAGAAGCTCATAGCAGAGAAAAAGGTGATCCTGTAATGGAGGAGAGGCGAACGTGATCCTGTCCGATGAAAAGATATCCCACCTCTCCCATCTCATTGCAAGGGAGATCAAAAAAGAGGTCGGCACGCATCTGCTGGTTGACGACCCCGAACTCCTTAAAGGCGTCAAGAAGATAGTTAACGGTCAGCTAAAACTCTTCTCCGAAATCGACCATTTCGCCCGAAACAAGATACAGACCTATTCGCGCAAGATCCCCGAGGGGAGCCGGGAGTGGGACGTCATGTATCAGAAGATACTGGGAGAGGAGATGGCGAAGCGGACGCGGAGCTACTGAGCAACAGGAGGAAAAGTCACGTCATGCTTGTCGGCTACTTAATGTTCTGATATCTTTAGAGCATTGGAGAAACAGGGTGGCTTATGAAAAACCATAATTCGCGAAGAAGAGAATACCTCCCGCAATACACCTACGACGATTATTGCAACTGGGAAGGCAAGTGGGAACTTATAGGTGGCATAGCCTATGCCATGACGCCGTTGCCATCGATCGCGCATCAGCGTGTGTCCGGGAATATACATACGCAGTTGCATGAGTTGCTCAAGGGTTGTGGCAGATGTAAACCCCTCCTCCCCGTTGATTGGAAGATTGCTGAAGATACCGTAGTACAGCCCGACAATATGGTGGTTTGCGGCGAGGTGAGCGGTAATTACCTCACAACCTCTCCAGTAATGATATTCGAGATCCTTTCACCCGCCACCACTGTCAAGGATAAGAACCTCAAGTACGAGATATACCAGTCCCAGGGCGTCAAATACTACATCATCGTGGATGTCGCGGAGAAGATAGCCGAAGTCTACGGGCTTGACGACGAGCAGCACTACACAAGCCACGGTGCCGTGAAGACGGAGGTCATGCCATTTCAGCTGGAAGAGTGCCGGATAGAGTTTGATTTCGGCACAATTTGGTAAACGCCAGTTGAGATATCTTCTCTTCACCGTAAGAATTGGTTTGTCTTACTCTTGCAAATCTTCCGCTTGTGATATCCCCTCTGCTATGACTCGGTCAACGCTTACGTCATGACTATCCGCAAAGCAAATAAAATTATCTCAATCCCATTATAGTCATAATTATTATTAGCGTGGTTTTCGCTTGTCTGGCCTGTAACGCTATGATTCATTGATATGTGCTATGGAATTGGCAAATAGAGTGGGCAGCAAATGTGAGGCAAGAATGTCTTGACTAGCAGGCTTGACTCCGTGTTAGAATTCTTGCCTAATTGAAGTAAGAAAATGGGGTCGATGAACCTGTCCCGCGTAAGGCGCTAGTCTGGTTTTATCGCGTCGCTTTTTAGGAGGATCATAAGAAATAAATTAATTGGTGTAACTGGCCGGGCGTAGAGGGGATAGTATGATGGCGGCATTTCTCGGGTATTGCAGATTTTTGAAGGTCGTATGTTTTTTCTTTGTGGTATTTATTCTGTCTTTGTCCATCGCGTATGCCGAACACCGTGACATCGCGCCCATTCCTGCCGATGTCGTCCAGCAACTCACCAAAGGTCGGAACCAGCCCGACAACCCCCTCGCCATAGCCCTTGCCCGTCACCTCGACGAGGCGGAAAGCCTTATCAACGATATCGAAGATACGGATAGTAAAGGCGGCTCCGAGACCGTCATCGCGTCGAAGCGCATGCTCATGGAAGGTAAGCTGAACGAACTGGCGACCATGCGCGAAGAGGTGCGACGCTACTTTGCCGAGACGCGGGCACGGTTGGTAAGCCTGGGGCTGGAAGACAAGGCAAATGAGTTGGATGGGCTGCTTGCTAAGGTTGAAAAGACTCGAATGTGAAAGCACCTGAGAAGCACCGGAATGGCAGTCTTTGAAGCCAATAAACCGCAGGAGAGTGACAATGAAAACAGGCAAATACAAAGTTCTCATAAATCTTTTTTTTCTCAGTGGACTATCCTGCGCTGGTTACGTAGCTGCCCAAGACAATATATACCCGCCGGCTCCGCCTCAGAGCAACCAATCAGAGCACCCTCATCCTGGTGCTGGCAAAGCCGACAAGCCGCCAATGTTGCCCCCGCAAGATCCTGCCGCTATAGATGCTCCACCGGTAGTCGTGCCGGTAATGCCTCCCGCGCATATAAAGCCAGGTGAAGTTGCCGCGAACGGACGAGGCACAGTTAGTAAACAGCTAGATGTAGTGCCTGGGATAGCACCTGCGCCAAAGGATATTGGGTCACAGAAGCAGCATCATGCACCAGCCGCCGACGCAAAGCAACCATCGTCCGACAAGCATGCGCCTTCCGTCGACACGAAGCAACCATCGCCCGACAAGCGTGCGCCGGAGAAAAAGGTCAAGATAAAAAAACAGCCATATACCGGACCGGTAATACTGGATACGGACTTCAGCGATGATGCCGCCGGTCCGCTGGACCCTTCTTCCTTGCCTGATTTCGCCGAGATTGAGAAAAAGCTGAAGTCCATTCCGCCGCTGCCGCCGAACATAAAGCAGTATCTGGAAGACAAGTATGTTCGCTTGGCAGACCTGCCCAGTGTGCACTTGCAGATGACGCCTTATGGACAGCAAATAGAGTCAATTCATATAAGAGGCGATATTACACCCAGAGATGAAGCGAAGGCTGAAAAATTCTGGAAGGCAAAAAATGAACCTAGCCGGGAAGAAAGAGCCCGCGCCTTGGCAATGGCGTTCCTAGAAGAAGAGGCAGGGTTGCTTGGGATTATTGACATGAGGGAGATAAATGAGAAAAAGATCAGTGTAAATGAGTATGGGACTGGTTATATCGATATTTATTATGAGCGTAAAATTGGGAATGTAGAATTAGAATATTCATTTATTAACGTAGGTATAGGGCCAAATGACATTGTAACAAATCTGACAGTCAACGTAATACATGTCACCCCTGAGTTGTATCACGCCCTTCGAAAACCAACACTAAAGAAGCGCGAGATATATGAAATCGTCAAACAAGATGTAAAAAAATCGCTTGGTCCCGATACTGAGTTGAGAATATTTACAGGGTTCAAGAAGGTAGCGATACCGAAGCCTCCGTATGTAGTCTGGAAGGGGCGTGGAGGTGCTTGGGAGTACAGAATTGACGCCTTTACCGGGGAGATACTAAAAAAGCAGGATACTGACCAGCCTTTCAGGCAGAAATAAGGGAGGCTGGAATATGAAAACCTGTAGCCGCAAGCGAAATGCAAAGGTATTTGCCAGGTTTCTTGTGCTATTGATGTTATTGGGCGGAAGCACGGCTTATTCAGCCGTGCCATGGACTCCAACCCCAATATATCCGTCTTACGGTTCCAATGTGTCAGGAACAACCATATTGTTCCAGTGGAGCCAGGTCCCTGATGCCACGACCTATTACATCCAGGTGGCCACGGACCCCTTTTTCAACAACCTTATTGTGGACTGGAATATAGGCAACTATATTGGGATGAGCCTTACAAACTGTCCCGACAACGGACAGATATATTACTGGCGTGTAGCAGCGGGCAACGCCGAAGGGTGGAGCTGGTTTTCCAGCACCTATTATGTGACAAACGGGCCAAGCGCCATCCCGCCGGCACCGGCGTTGATCTCTCCCGCAAACGGCGCGACGGTGATTGGGACAAGCATTACATTTCAATGGGGCCAGTCGGCCAGGGCCGCTAACTACTATCTGCAGGTTGCGACCGATAGCGGTTTCAGCAATGTTGTTTTCGCCGACTGGGTAGGGAATTATATCGGCATAACCTTGACCGGACTTCCCGACAACGGCCAAAGATATTACTGGCGGGTTGCGGCCGGCAATTCGCTTGGGTCAAGCTACTATTCCAGTGCGTGGAGCGTGATCAACGGGCCAAGCGCCGTCCCGCCGACACCAGCGTTGATCTCTCCCGCAGACGGGGCTATGGTTAACGGGACAAGCATCACCTTTCAATGGGGCCAATCGGCCAGGGCCGTTAACTACTACCTGCAGGTTGCGACCGATAGCGGTTTCAGCAACGTTGTTTACGCCGACTGGGTAGGGAATTATATCGGCATAACCTTGACCGGACTTCCCGACAACGGCCAAAGATATTACTGGCGGCTTGCGGCCGGTAATTCGCTTGGGTCAAGCTACTATTCCAGTGCGTGGAGCGTGATCAACGGGCCAAGCGCCGTCCCGCCGACACCGGCGTTGATCTCTCCCGCAGACGGGGCTATGGTTAACGGGACAAGCATCACCTTTCAATGGGGCCAATCGGCCAGGGCCGTTAACTACTACCTGCAGGTTGCGACTGATAGCAGCTTCAGCAACGTTGTTTACGCCGACTGGGTAGGGAATTATATCGGCATAACCCTGACGGGACTCCCCGACAACGGCCAAAGATATTACTGGCGGGTTGCGGCGGGTAATTCGCTTGGGTCAAGCTACTATTCCAGTGCCTGGAGTGTGGTAAACGGCCCAAGCAGCTCTCCCGCCACTCCATCACTAACCTCGCCGCCACATGATTCTTATCAAGAGGGGACATCCATAACGTTTCAGTGGGCCCCCGCTGAAAGGGCCGCCAATTACTATCTTCAGATCGCGACCGATGCCGGTTTCAGCAATGTAGTATTTGGCGAATGGATTGGTTATTACATCGGGATTAACATTACAGGGTTCTCTGATGACGGGAAACGCTATTACTGGCGGGTTGCGGCGGGAAACCCGCTGGGATCAAGTCTATATTCCAGCGCATGGAGCGTTGTAAACGGCGTCAACACCGCGAACTGCGCCTCATCGGTGGGCAGTGGATACGGCGTATTGACGGCAAAGAGCCATATAGACACCTGTTACTATAGTAGTGGTCCTGATTACTATCTTATGGACATAAGCCGCCGTAACGGCGGACATCATGGCGGACGTATGTCTAACACATCAATGATTCAAACGGTCAATTTCAATTCGGGCGCCATGAATGACTCGGACAACAACTGGAATGCGTCGGGTCAAGCTACAGGGGTTGATGCGCAAGTCCATGCGGGATGGGTCTATGATTACCTTAATGCTCAACTTGGGATCAATTCATTCGATAATGCAGGTAGCTCAATGAGCAGCGTGGTTGACGTTACCCATTACAATGGAGGGGCGCTGTGCTCTGATAACGCATTCTGGGATGGCTCTTCGGTCCGCTACTGCACAGGCGCGCCCTATGCCGGCGCCCTCGATGTTATTGCCCATGAGTGGGGCCATGCGGTGACGCAAACAGTCGCCGGAGGACTTAACTATGAGTACGAGTCGGGAGCGCTTAATGAAGCTTTCTCAGACTGGATGGGCACGGCGGTAGAACATTACTACGGCGAGACTAACTGGACTATCGGCGAAGGGATTAACACCATTCGCGACCTCTCCAGCCCAAGGCTCTATGGTCAACCGGATACCTATGAAGGAACATACTGGTACCCTCAAACTGCCTGCGTAGCCTCGTATAATAACGATTGGTGCGGCGTGCACACAAACAGCGGTATTCCGAACAAGATGTTCTATCTGCTGTCGCAAGGAGGGAGTCACAACGGAGTAAATGTCCAGGGTATTGGGATTCAGAAAGCGATGGAAATTGCGTTTAAAGCTAATAAAAGATGGCCTGTTAACGTTTCCTTTAATGGCGCAAAAGGGGGGATGGTTGATGCGGTCAATAATGATGTTCTTCCATACGATCCTAATCTGGGTTTCCAAGTCCAAAATGCCTGGGCCGCCGTCGGCGTCGGCACATTGCCGGTGATAGGTGTGAGCGCATCACCCTCTGAAGGCGGCACGATAAGCGGCGGCGGAAGCCATGAGTGGGGAAAAAGTGTGAGGGTGACCGCAACGGCCGAACCCGGTTATGAATTCGCCAACTGGACCGAGAGCGGTTCTGTAGTCAGTTCAACGGCGACTTATTCTTTTGTGGTGAACGGCGGCAGGACTCTGGTAGCCAATTTTGCGGCGACTGGGCCGACAGGAACGATTAGTGTCAATAATGGGGCTGCTTCAACGAACAATACCAGTGTGACTCTCACGATCTCCTGCAACGATACCGGCAGTGGTTGCTCGCAGATGCAGTTCAGCAACGACAATGCAAGCTGGTCGACGGCCGAGGCGTATGCGACGAGCAAGGCTTGGGCATTGAGCGCCGGTGACGGTCTAAAGACGGTTTATGTCAAATTCATGGACAATGCGGGTATTTGGTCGACGGCGTATAGTGCGTCGATCGTTCTGGACACTCTTGCACCAGCCGCGCCGGTGATCAACTCATTCTCTTTCGGCACCTTTCAGAATAGTACTACCGCATCTCTTAGCGGCACCGCCGAGGCGTCGAGTACCGTGAAAGTGTATGACAACGGCAACGTCACTGCGGTGGGTACCACCGCCGCCAGCGGCACAGGCAACTGGAACCTCAACATTGACTCACTGAGCGAAGGCGGTCACAGCTTCACCGCGAAGGCTACGGATGCCGCTGGGAACACCGGCATAGCGTCTTCCGTCGCTGTCCTGACCATCGACATGGCCGCTCCAACTACAACAGCCTCACCGGCAGGTGGCATGTACAACAGTGCCAGGACAGTGACGCTAACGTGCTCGGACGGCACTGGTTCCGGCTGCGACAAGATCTACTACACCACCGATGGAAGTACGCCAACCACCGCGTCGACGGTGTACACGACAGCACTGAGCATCAGCACTACCACAACACTGAAGTTCTTCGCGAAAGACCTCGCGGGCAACAGCGAGACGGTGAAGAGTCAGACGTATACCATTGATGCGACGACACCCACAGGGACGATTGTTATTAATGGCAATGCGGCCTCGACTAATAATCCCAGCATCACTCTGACGCTTACCTGCAACGATAGCGGTAGCGGGTGTAGCCAGATGCAGTTCAGTAACGACAACACAAACTGGTCGGCGGCCGAGGCCTATGTGACAAGCAAGGCGTGGACAATGGCGACCGGAGACGGGACCAAGACCGTGTACGCTAAGTTCAAGGATGCGGCGGGTAATTGGTCGACAGCATACAATGACACCATCGTTCTCGACACGACGGTTCCGACCACTACCGTCAGCCAGGTGGGCGGTACTTACAACAGCGCTCAGACCGTAACACTGACCTGTAGTGACGGCACCGGTTCAGGTTGTGACAAGATTTACTACACCACTGACGGAAGCATGCCGACCACCGCGTCGACGGTGTACACGACGGCGTTGAGCATCAGCACGACCACGACGCTGAAGTACTTTGCCAAGGATATGGTGGGGAATAGTGAGACGGTACAGAGCCATGTCTACCTAATTAATGTTCCCCCCGATATCTCCGCATTGCCGTCATCGCTCAGTTTCGCAACCCTTGCCTGCGGCAATACATCATCGGCGCAGACGATAACCGTATCGAACTCGGCGTCTGCGACGGCATTGCTGTCCATAAGCAGCGTGTCCGTAAGCGGTAATGAGTATTTGATACAGTCAAATAACTGCACGGGCGCAATGCTCGCGGCCAGTGAAAGTTGCAGTGTTCAGGTTGCGTTTAAACCAACGTATAAATGGGAAAGGAGGGCAAATCTGGCCATTGCGTCAAGCGATCCCGATACCCCGACACTGTATGTACCGCTTACCGGCACTGGGGGTGATACATGCCCGCTCGATCCGTCTATTTTGCTGCCGATTTTGAAGATGTTGCTGGAGTAAGTAGCGTGGTTACAGATTTAATAACAGTATTTAGGAAAGGTGGGTTGAAATGAGATATGCTCTGGTGGTTCTCGCAATTTTTGCCGGTTTTCTTCTGGCAGGTGATGTATCGGCGGATGTCGTGACTACAAAAGTTGGCGATATAAATACGTATAAGAACTTTCCGGGTGTCGGCTGGTTCAAGCGGCAAGATGGAAGCAATTTTCCAAACTGCACGCAGGGTTCGGCCTATATGTGGGCAGATTTGGTCAATTCAACAGCGGATGGTACCAAGTCGATGTTGAGCGTCCTGCTTACAGCGAGGGCGATGGATAGAGAAGTAATGGTTTGGTATACAGTTGATGCGAACGGGTATTGTCGTATAGATGCCGTCACTCTGAAATAGTTGAGCTTATGGTGTTCTGCTGGCTATTACGGAGGCAATTAAACAGGTGAAACATCCTGTCATGCCCGAGTGATTCTATCGGGCATCCAGTGGTATGGATTCCCGCTTTCGCGGGAATGACGTCCTTTGAGTATTTTGTTGCCGTAGTAATAATGCTTTTACCTTTGGACTATGATCGAAGGTGCCGGACAGATCATGTCGGTTATCACTGCCACCGCTTTTTGACCTACAACAGCTTTTTGATCTTGTGGGTACGATACTGCGTAATGAGGTGAAGGCTCACGAAGTATGAAACTACGGCGAATACAACGCCGAGCAGTGTACTGCCGATGGCGAAGGGGAGTATGTAGAACTTGAGCATCGACAGGTTCTGGAAGCTCAGGTTTGACCAGTTTATCGGAGTATCATTGGTGACGGGCCATACCTTGAGTCCTACCCACATGCTTGATCCATAGATCGTCACAAAGGTCTACGGGTTGTCCAGGGCTGTTCCGGGAATCACCATCAATTTGTTCAGTCGCATGAGCCAGGCGGCTGGCAAACTCAGCACATCGTTGTATCGGTATTTTGCCTGTCTTGCCCTTGACTTTTCATTTTCTATCCCATAAATTGGAGGCGATAACTCCAAATTTGGATTGAAAATGGAAAATATAGGGCGCTTTTTTAATCCGCTGAAGCAAAGCTTCTTCCTGTTGGGGCCGAGGGGTACCGGGAAGTCCACTATGATAAAAAACCTCTTCCCTGAGGCTTTTTATGTGGACCTGCTGCTGCCCGATGTCTTTCGCAATTACCTCGCCCGCCCGGAGCGTCTCCGGGAGCTGGTTCACGCACACAGTGACAGGGAAGTGTTTGTGCTGGATGAAATACAGAAGGTCCCTGAGCTTCTGGAAGTGGTTCACAGCCTGCTCGAAGAAAAGAAAGGGCTTCGGTTTGTACTTGCCGGGTCGAGCGCGAGAAAGCTGCGGAAGGCTGGCACCGACCTGCTGGGGGGCAGGGCGGTCATGAGACGGATGCATCCCTTTATGGCCGGCGAGTTGAAAGAGAAATTCAGCCTGGAGGCGGCACTCAGATACGGGATGTTGCCTGTGGTCCTGGATAGCGCCGACTCGATGGCTACGCTTCATGCCTATATAGACCTGTACGTCAGAGAAGAGGTGCAGGCGGAAGGGCTGACGAGAAACATCGGGAATTTTACCCGGTTTCTCGAAGCAGCGAGTTTTTCCCACGGCTCTATCCTGAATATAAGTAACATCGCTCGGGAATGCGGCGTGGAGCGCAAAGTGGTGGAAGGATACCTCCACATCCTTGAAGACCTGCTTCTTGCATGCCGACTGCCGGTGTTTGCCAGGCGGGCAATGCGGGCCACGGTTCAGCATCCCAAGTTATATTTCTTCGACGCGGGCGTTTACAGCACTCTTCGGCCTTCAGGGCCCCTTGACAGGCCAGAGGAAAAAGACGGCGTGGCGCTGGAGGGGCTGGTGTTGCAGCACCTGCGGGCATGGGTTGATCTGAGACATCCCGACGCCACTATATATTTCTGGCGTACCAGCGCAGGGAGTGAGGTCGATTTTATCGTCTACGGCAGAGGGATTTTTCAGGCCATCGAGGTGAAAAACTCGCAGGTGGTCCATCCCCAGGATATAAAAGCTCTCAAATCGTTTGGGCAGGATTACCCCGAGGCCGATAGAATATTGCTCTACAGAGGAAACGACCGGCTGCGGCGAGAGGGGATTGCCATCGTGCCGTGTACGGAGTTTCTGATGGGGCTTTTATGACGACCTTCTGAAATTGCCGCGATGCATTTTGGTGATTAAGATCAGTCCACAGTCCGGTCTATTACAACAGCTTCTTGATCTTGTGAGTACGATACCGAGTAATGAGGTGAAGGCTCACGAAGTAGGAAAGCACGGCAAATACAACGCCGAGAATTATGCTCCCTATGGCGAAGGGCATTATGTAGGACTTAAGCATCGACAGGTTCTGGAAGCTGAGATTTGACCAGTTTATCGGTGTTTCGTTGGCAACGGGCCATATCTTCAGTCCGAGCCACACGCTTGATCCACAGATCGGCACAAAGGTCCAGGGGTTGTTCATGGCGGTCCCCAGGATTGCCATCAGCTTGTTAAGGCGCATCATCCACGCGAGGACCAGCGCGGTCGGGAAGTGGAGCCCCAGGGTGGGCGTGAAGGCGATAAACACGCCTATGGCGAACGAGAGGGCCAGCCGGTCCGAAGGCTCATTGTAGTGAAGGAGTTCACGGACCTTTTCTTTGAAATGTCGGATTTTCATACGCTGAAATGTTCGAACCCGCGAGGTTCGAGAGCTGTTTCACTTCCATCCTGTTGCTCAAGCATAACACCGCTTCCATCGTAAACCAATCCGATTTCTGTCGCATCAAGTTTGCCCTGTGAGATCAGTTGACGAGCCTGCGCGCTCTTTTGCGGATTTGTGGTAAAGAGCACTTCATATTCTTCGCCTCCATGAAGGGTAAGGTCAGAGAGGGAAGTTCCCGTCGATTCCGCGAAACGTTTCAACGCGGGCGACGATGGCAGACTGTTTGCCTGCACGCGCATACCTACTCCGCTTGAACGGGCCAGATGGTTCAGCTCTGATGACAGGCCATCGCTGATGTCGATCATCGACGTAGCCAGTGCCTCAGCCACCAATACCGTTACGGCATCACGTCTTGGCCGGGGATTCAGGTGACGTTGGGTCAGAAACAGATGATCGCTGTCCGCGGGCAACCGGTTTCCCGATTGCAGCAGCTTCAGCCCTGCGGCTGAATTGCCCAGGGTACCGGTAACAAATACTGCATCGCCGGGAGATGCGCCCGAGCGCCGGATGATCGAAGAGGGACCGGTTTCCCCCAGCAGGGCAACGGAGATCATCAGGCCATGGGGAGAGGAGGATGTGTCGCCTCCGGTGAGGATTATGCCGTGCTCGGCACACACTTCATTGAAGCCGGTGAATAGTTCGTCCAGCGCCTCCACCGAGATGGAGGGGGGGATGGCCAATGAGAGGAGTGCGTACAGCGGCACTCCCCCCATGACCAAAATGTCGCTGATGTTGACGTTGAGAGACTTTCTGCCAAGGTTGACGAGGTCATGCCAGCGCAGGTCGAAATGCACCCCCTCGATCAGCATGTCGGTGGCGGCGAGGGTCACGCATCCGGCGGTTGGCTCTATGGCGGCGCTGTCATCTCCGATGCCTACCAGCAGGCGATCTCCTGCGCTGGGCACCTTCGCCCGAATTCGGTCTATCAGCGCAAATTCACCGATGCTGTTGACCTTCATGTGGGCTTTTGTCACGCTAGGCGTTGGCAACGACAGCTGACGCCTTCTCCGCTACTCCCGGTTCTTCCGCCTTGGCCTTCAGGGCGACGGCAAGTACCTCGTCCATTGTTTCCACCGGAACGAAGTTGAGAGTCTTGCGGATGTTCTTGGGTATCTCCTCAAGGTCCTTCTGGTTCTCCTTGGGGATGATGACCGTCTTTATCCCCGCGCGCCGCGCCGCCAGCGCTTTCTCTTTCAGGCCGCCGATGGGAAGTACCCGGCCGCGCAGGGTAACTTCGCCGGTCATGGCCACGTCCTTGCCGATGGGCCGGTTGGTGAGGGCCGAGGCCAGGCTGGTAGCCATGGCAATGCCCGCGGAGGGGCCGTCCTTGGGGATGGCGCCGGCCGGGACGTGGACATGGACATCGATGTTGGCGAAGGTATCCTCGTTGAGGCCCAGTTCCTTTGCCTTGGAGCGGACATAGCTCATGGCGGCCTGAGCCGACTCCTTCATGACCTCGCCAAGGTGCCCTGTAATGGTGAGGCCGCCCTTGCCCTTGATGATGGTCGATTCGATGAAGAGTATCTCGCCGCCGACCTCGGTCCATGCAAGACCGGTGGATACGCCGACCTGGTCCTTCTCCTGCTCCTCTTCGTGCATGAACTTGGGCGGACCAAGGTACTTGTGGAGATTGTCGGCGGTAATGCGGAACGAGCGATCTTCGCCTTCGGCTACCTTGCGGGCAACCTTGCGGCAGAGGTTGGCTATCTCTCTTTCGAGGTTGCGCACCCCCGCCTCGCGGGTATAGGAAGAGATTATCTTCTTGAGCGTCGAATCGGAGAGGTTCAAGTGCTTCTCGTTGATCCCATGCTCTTCGAGCTGCCGCTTGACCAGATAGTTCTTGGCGATGCCCATCTTCTCCTCTTCCGTGTAACCGGAGAGGGCGATGACCTCCATGCGGTCCTTGAGGGCCGACGGGATGGGGTCCATCTGGTTGGCCGTGGTGATGAACATTACGTTGCTCAGGTCGAAGGGGACGCCGATATAGTGGTCCGAGAACGAGTTGTTCTGCTCGGGGTCCAGCACCTCCAGAAGGGCTGCGGATGGGTCGCCGCGGAAGTCGGCGCCGATCTTGTCGGCCTCGTCGAGCATGAAAACGGGGTTGTTCGAGCCGGCCTGCTTTATGCCCTGGATGATGCGTCCTGGCAGGGCGCCGATATAGGTACGGCGGTGTCCGCGGATCTCCGCCTCGTCCCGTACGCCGCCAAGTGAAATACGGACGAACTCGCGGCCGAGCGACCGGGCGATCGATTTGCCCAGAGAGGTCTTGCCAACGCCGGGAGGGCCCACAAAACAGAGGATCGGCCCCTTCATCTTCTCTTTCAGCTTCCTGACACCGAGGTATTCAAGGATGCGCTCCTTGATCTTTTCGAGGTCGTAGTGGTCGGCGTCGAGGACCTTCTTGGCGGCCTTGATGTCGAGGTTGTCGGTGGTCGACTTGCTCCAGGGGAGCTCCACCAGCCATTCGATATAGGTCCTTACCATGGAGGCTTCGGCGGCGTCCTGGTGCATGCGCTCGAGCCTCTTGAGCTGCTTGAGGGCCTCCTTGTTGACCTTCTCGGGCATCTTGGCTTCTTCTATCTTGGTGCGCAGGTCGTTGAGTTCCTCGATTCGCTCGTCTTCCTCTCCCAGTTCCTTCTGGATCGCCTTGAGCTGTTCGCGGAGGAAGTACTCCCGCTGGGTCTTGTCGATCTCGCCCCGGGCCTCGCTCTGGATCCTCTGCTGGGTGGCGAGGAGGTCGATCTCCTTGCTCAGGATTTCGGTGACCTTCTTGAGCCGCTCGGTGGAGTCCTCGATCTCCAGGACTTCCTGGGCGGTCTCCACCTTGAGGCCGAGGTTCGATGCCACGAGATCAGCCAGCTTGCCGGGGTCTTCGAGGTTCTCGACGATCACCATGATGTCGGGGAGGATCATTTTTCCGAAGGAGACCATCTTCTCCAGCTGCTCCTTCACGTTGCGCATGAGCGCTTCCTGCTCGAGGGTCAGCTTTTCGAAGGTGGTGTCAACCAGTCGGGTGATCTTGACCTGGAAATAGGGATCGGTCTGGATATATTCGTCGATTTTTGCCTTGGCGATGCCCTGGACGAGGATCTTGATCCTGCCGTCGGGCAGTTTCAGCATCCGCATGATCATGCCGACAGTGCCGATGTCGTAAATATCGGCAGGCTCCGGGTTGTCGGTATTGAGGTCTTTCTGCGCTACCAGCAGGATCATGCGGTTTCCCGACAGCGCGTCATCGATGGCCTTTATGGAGACTTCACGGCCGACGAAGAGGGGGAGGATCATGTAGGGAAATATCACGATGTCTCTGACAGGCAACAGCGGAAGCGTCGAAGGTATTTCGATCTGTCCTTCTTCCTGGTCTTCGATTTCCTTGACGTCGTCACTCACGGTGTTTAATCCTCCGAGTTATCTATTTAATATCCTGAAAGGTGAATCCCTGGGCCCGCGTGCGGGCTGCTTTGCTGCCGGTGTTACGACACGGGAATCTTGACCGCGGTCCCGCGCTTGTTCATGATCTTGGGAAAGGTCAGCCTCAGCTCGCCGTTGTTATAGGTGGCCACCGCCTTGTGCGGGTTAACCGGCGAATGCAGGATGATAGCCCTCCGGAAGGCGGAGTACGATATCTCCATGCAGAGGTAGTTGACCTTTTCCTCGTCTTTCTTTCTATGTTTTACACCTTCGACGACCACAGTGTCGCCATGGTGGGTAACGCTGATATCTTCTAACGCGACGCCCGGCAGGTCTATCTCGATGATGATCGACTGCTCGTTTTCATAGATATCCATCAGCGGTGTCATCAGTTTTTCCAGGAGTGCCCCCTGGCCCCGGCTTCCTTCAGCGAGGAGAGAGTCTTTCTGGACTATTATAGACTGGCCACTTCCTTTCTTGATGGCTGCCATTATCTGCTCCTGATTGCGCTAAAGGGGAAGGTTCTTCAGGTATGTCCTGAATTCCTTGCCCAGTTCCGGGTTCTTCAGCGCAAATTCAACGGTCGCCTTCAGAAACCCGATCTTGCTGCCGGCATCGAACCGCTTGCCTACCAGTTCAAGGCCGTAAATGGGGCGGTCCTTGAGCATGAGGCGAAGGGCGTCGGTCAGCTGTATCTCTCCCCCCTTGCCGGGCGGGGTCTTCCCGATGTACTCGAAAATCTCCGGCATGAGGATATATCGGCCGATTACGGCGAGATTTGAAGGGGCCTCTTTCGGCGACGGTTTTTCAACCATGTCGCGTACTTTGTAAAGGCCTCTTGAAGCCTCGGCGGCATCGATGATGCCATAGCTGGAGACGTCGGCCCTCGGCACCTTCTGGATGCCCAGCACCGAGGCCGAACACTCCTCATGGGCGTCGATCATGCGGCGGAGACAGGGGACCTCGTCATCGATGACATCGTCGCCCAGCAGCACCGCGAAGGGTTCGTCGTTTACCAGGTCTCTGGCGCAGTTGATGGCATGGCCGAGCCCCAACGGACGCTTCTGCCTGACATAGCAGAAGTCTACCATATTGGATATCCGTTCCACCTCTTCGAGGAGTTTCTGCTTCTTTTTGCCCTTCAACTCCTCTTCCAGTTCAAAGGAGATGTCGAAGTGGTCCTCTATGGCCCTTTTGCCGCGGCCGGTAATGATGATGATCTGCTCGATGCCCGCGGCGACCGCCTCTTCAACGACGTACTGGATGATGGGTTTATCGACGAGGGGCAGCATCTCCTTGGGAGAGGCCTTCGTGGCGGGCAGAAACCGGGTGCCGAGACCTGCGGCGGGGATGACAGCCTTTCTGACTTTTTTGAGCGGAGCGGCTGGTTTCATACGGGTTTCCTCCGATTCTCCGGCATCTTACAGGAGGGTAGCGGTGTTGTCAAGAAAGCCACGCGGGCACTGGCGTCAGTTGTCTGCTTCGCTGGAATGAAGCTTCGGCAGGAGTGTCTCAACCTGCCGCCTGGTGTCTGCCAACGAACCGCTATTGTCGATGACATGATCCGCCATGGGTTTCTTGGCTTCGATTGATATCTGGGCCTTGATCCTCTCCAGTGCCTGGGCCGGCGACAGGTTGTTCCGCTGAATCAGGCGGTGCAACTGCTCTTCCTCGGGGGCGTAGACCACGATGACGCGGTCCATTCTCGAGTGATAGCCGGTTTCGATGAGAAGTGCCGCACTGAACAGTATCAGTACGTCGCCTTCTGCCGACAGAATCCGGTCCCGCTGCTCCTCGAACATCCGGAACACCTCGGGATGGATAATGGTTTCGAGCCTTCGCCTCAAGTCGGCATCCTTGAAGACGATCGGACCCAGCTTTTGCCGGTCGATTTCCCCGTCAGCCGCAACAATCACCGGTCCAAAGGTTGCCGTGATCTCCTGATGGGCGTTGGTGCCTTTGCGTATTGCCTCATGGGCCAGCTCATCTGCATCGATGAGGCGGGCGCCCAACTCTTCGAACATCCGGCCGACTGTGCTTTTGCCGGTACAGATACCCCCTGTGAGACCGATAACCACCCTCTTCTCCTTATGACTTGCCCGGAAAATATGTCGTGGTACTGAGTAAAGCCCATAATCGGTTGCCGTGTCAACAGCGTAAAGCGTGGTTGAGGAGTAGGGCGGGGTGTGATACTATCCGGCACTAACTTATAAACAGTGGAGGTATGCGTGAGGCAGGATGGAAGAAAAAATAATGAAATGCGGCCGGTCAGCATCACGCCCGGTTTTCTCAAGTACGCCGAAGGCTCGGCGCTGATCGAGGTGGGCGATACCCGGGTAATCTGCTCGGCAACCATAGAGGAAGGCGTGCCCCCGTTTCTGAAAGGGAAAGGGGTGGGGTGGGTGACGGCCGAGTATGCCATGCTCCCTCGCTCGGCCCAGGCCCGTATCGCGCGGGAGTCGGCCAAGGGGAAGATCGGCGGCAGGACCCATGAGATCCAGCGGCTGGTAGGGCGCTCCCTGCGGGCGATTATCGACATGAAGCAGCTCGGCGAGAGGACCATCTGGATCGACTGCGACGTTATCCAGGCCGACGGCGGCACCCGCACGGCGTCGATCACGGGGGCCTTTGTCGCCCTGGTCAACGCGGTCCGGTGGGGACAGAAGAGCGGCCTCATCACGACCAGCCCGCTCAAGGATTACCTCTCCGCCGTCAGCGTCGGCATCGTGAACGGCACTCCCGTCCTCGACCTCTGCTACGTCGAAGATTCTTCCGCCGAGGTGGACATGAACTTTGTCATTACCGGCGACGGCCGTTTTGTGGAGGTGCAGGGAACGGCCGAGTCGGCCCCCTTTTCCCGCGACGAGATGCTTGCGCTTACCGCCCTCGCCGAGAAGGGGGCCCGGGAGTTGGTGGCGCTCCAGAAGCAGCTGGTGGGGGAGAGCCTTTGAAGGAGGTAAGAACCTTCGTCCTCGCCACGCGGAACCTGGGGAAGGCCCGGGAGATCTCCGCCATGCTCGACCTGCCCGATGTTAAAATGACGACCCTCCGGGATTTTCCCGCCATGCCCGAGGTGGAGGAAGACGGCGCGACCTTCGAGGAGAACGCCCTCAAGAAGGCGCGTGAAACAGCGCGCCACTGCGGTGTGCCCGCCCTTGCCGATGATTCGGGGCTGGAGGTCAATGCGCTCGACGGACTCCCCGGAATCCGTTCCGCCCGCTTTGCGGGGGACGATGCCTCCGATGACGACAACAACCGGCTGCTTCTGGAGAGGATGGAAACCGTCCCGGAGGAGAGACGCACCGGCCGCTTTGTCTGCGTGCTGGCTCTGGTGGAACCGGCCGGCGGCGAGCTGGTGGTGAGAGGGGAGTGTTGCGGGACCATCCTCGACGGGCCGCGCGGAAGCGGTGGTTTCGGCTACGACCCGCTCTTTTATTATGCCCCGCTCAACAAGACCTTTGCCGAGATGACTTCGGAAGAGAAGAGCCGGGTGAGCCACCGGGGCGAGGCCCTGCGGAAGCTGCACGCCGTGCTGGCGGGAGCGCCCGATGGCGCCTGAGTTCGCTATCCGTATCCATGAGGGGAGCGGAAAGGGGCCGGTGGTGGTGCTGGTCCACGGCCTTGCCGTTTCGGAGAAGATATGGATCGAGCCGGAGAACGAAACCCTTTTTGCGGGGCTTTTGCCCTTTCGGCGGCTGGTCGCCGACCTTTCGCGGCCCCCTGCCGGTGAAGATATTCAAACGGGGAATGCCTTCTCCGGTGGTTTTGCCTTTTCACCCTCCCGGTGGGATGGTGAGGAGAAGCCGGCCGGTTTCTGGGGTTTGCTGGTCGCTGAGGGGTATACGACGGTAACCTGGTCCCAGCGGGAGCCGAAAGGCCCTATCGCCACAGCGGTGGAAGAGCTGGTCCAGGTGATGAAACTGGTGGACGAGCGTTTCCCCTCAAGGAAGGTAGCGTTGCTCTGCCACAGCCGGGGAGGGCTGGTGGCCCGCCGCTTTCTGGAAACCCATCCGGAGGAGCGGGCGAAGATTGCGGCCTTCATCGGCATGGGGGTCCCCCATCGGGGGAGCAGGCTGGCCTCCTTCGGGATTGTTCTCTCGCCCCTTATGGCGCTGATCCGTGGGGTGACTGAACAGTTTGGAAAAAACGGCGGCCTGTCGGTCCAGGCGGAGGATTTTGTGGCCCGGCTTAAGAAGGGGCTGCAAAGCGAGGGGTTTCTTGAGCTGATCCCCGAATCGTCGTTTATTAAAAGTCTGAGAGGTGAAAAAATCCCCGGGATACGGTACATTTCGATAGCGGGGACCACTGCCCGGTATATCAAAGGCTACCTGCTGCGGCCCGGGAACGAAGTGAGCGCCCGGGAACTCTTTACCCTGCCCGACAGTCTGGTGGAAAAGATGCCGGCGGCAATGGCGCCTGACGAGATGGTTGATGGAAAGGGGGACGGACAGGTGTCGGTCGAAAGTACTCGTCTCCCGTGGGCCGATGAGGAGTATCTGCTTCCCGTCAATCATGCGGAGATGGTGGTGGATAAAGAGGTTCAACGGATTGTGTTTGAAGTGTTGAGGGAAATGAAGGGAGAGGCATGATCAGCTATCACGAAAGGCCCGACCTGGCGCCCTATGCGGCGCGGAGCGAAGAGAGCAGGGGGCGGCGTCATTCTGAGGAGTTCCGGGACAACCGCGCCCCGTTCCAGAGGGACCGGGACCGGATAATCCATTCCGCCGCTTTCCGCCGCCTTGAATACAAGACACAGGTCTTCGTCAATCACGAGGGCGATTACTACCGCACCCGGCTGACCCATTCCATCGAGGTGGGGCAGATATCGAGGACCATCGCCCGGGCCCTTCACCTAAACGAGGACCTGGCCGAGGCCATCTCGCTGGCCCACGATCTGGGGCATACCCCCTTCGGTCACTCGGGCGAAGAGGTGCTCAACAACCTCATGAAGGACTACGGCGGATTCGAGCACAATCGCCACGGTCTGCGGGTGGTGGAGGAGCTGGAAGACCGCTATCCCGATTTCAAGGGGCTTAACCTCACCTGGGAGGTCCGCGAGGGGATCATCAAGCATTCCAGCTATCACGACAACCCGCGCAACCAGGCGCTGAAGGAGTACGTCCCCAACGTGGTGCCTACGCTGGAGGCGCAGATCATCAACCGGAGCGATGAGATCGCCTACAACAACCACGATATCGACGACGGACTCACCTCCGGTTTGCTCCGGGAACAGGACCTGCGGCAGGGGGTCGAACTGGTGGATGAGGCCTACCGCAGGGTAGAGGCGAAGCATCCCGACCTCAATGAGACGAAGAAGAAGTACCAGGCGGTGAGCACCCTGATAAACATGCTCATCACCGACCTTGTGCTCACCTCGAAAAAGGCCATCGAGGAGTCGGGCATCAAAAGTCTCGATGATTTGCGGAGCCATAACCGGATACTGATCGACTTCAGCCCCGAGACCGAACGGAGGAACCGCCAGCTCAAGGACTTCCTCCGGAAGAACCTCTACCGGCATTACCGGGTCGAGCGGATGCGGGTGAAGGCGGAGATGGTGATGCGCAACCTCTTCGGGGCGTATCACAAGAACCCGTCGCTCCTGCCCACCAAGTTTCAGGAGATGATCGGGCCGGAGACCAAGGAGAGGATCATCGCCGACTATATGGCGGGGATGACTGACAGGTATGCGCTGGATGAGTATAAGCGGCTTTTTGAGCCCTTCGAGCGGACGTAGCATCGCCGGACTGGTATCTGCCCTGCTTCTGTCTGCCTGTGCGCAGGTTCAGCCAACGGTGGCGGCCGACTATATCGGTGCACTGCGTTGCGTCAAGTGCCACGCCGCGCAGTACGACGGATGGCAAAAGACGCGGCATGCGTCGGCCATGGCAAGCCTGGAGAGGGAGAGCCAGTCGGAAAGTACCAGCTGCCTTCCCTGCCATGTTACCGGCTACGATGCGCCGATGGGGTATCTCGACATGAACGCCACCCCGGAACTGGCGGGGGTGCAATGCGAGTCGTGTCACGGCCCGGCGTCGGCGCACCTGAAAAACCCTGAGCAGGTGAGGACCATGGTTCCCCGGCCGGGGGTGGACTCCTGCCGGAAATGCCATACCCCCGAGCAGGACTCGGCGTTCGATTACGAAAATATGTCGAAGAAGGTTCACTGAGGAGGTCATATGAAACGTCTTGTTCTCGTTCTCTTGCTGCTGTTGGCTGTTCCGGCGATGGGGCATGCCGATCCGGCGATATACCTGGAAGAAACCGCCTTCAGCTTTGGTGACATCCCTGAGGGGCCCGAGGCGCGGCACGATTTTGCCGTCGAGAATC
>JAOUDF010000186.1 GCA_029859385.1 Nitrospirota bacterium | reverse complement strand
TGCAGCTCAAGGAGATTGTCAGAAAGGCCATTGAGCATAAGGCGCTGATGAAGGAGATCCACCAGCTCAGGCAGGCCCTTCAGAAGAACTACAACTTCGACAATATCATCGGACGAAGCCCGAAGATGCAGGATGTCTTCCGGCTTATCCGGATGGTTGCCAGTTCGCAGGCGACGGTGCTCATTGAAGGAGAAAGCGGAACCGGCAAGGAACTGGTAGCCAAGGCGGTTCATTTCAGCGGCCAAAGAAGAGACAAGCCTTTTGTCGATGCGAACTGTGCGGCGATACCGGCAAACCTGCTTGAAAGCGAGTTCTTCGGGCACGAAAAAGGGGCCTTCACGGGCGCGATATCGAGACGGATCGGTCGCTTTGAACAGGCCAATGGCGGGACCTTGTTCCTCGATGAAGTGGGAGAAATCGAGCTGCCTCTCCAGGTAAAGCTTCTGAGGGCAATCCAGGAGCGCAAGTTTGAACGGGTAGGCGGCAACTCGTCGGTTTCAGTGGATATCCGGCTTATTGCGGCAACCAACCGTGACCTGAAAGAGTCGGTAAAAGAAGGAAGGTTCAGGGAAGACCTCTATTTCCGCCTCAACGTCATAAAAATAACCCTGCCTCCGCTTCGGGAGCGCCGGGAAGATATCCCGTTGCTGGTGGAGCATTTTCTCAAGAAATATGCTGAGCAGGAGAGGAAAAACGTCAACAGTGTTTCTCCGGAGGCCATGAAACAACTCCTTGATTATCACTGGCCGGGAAATGTTCGAGAGCTTGAAAATACGATGGAGCGCGCCCTGGTGATCTGCCAAGGGAATACTATTACCAGCGATGAACTTCCCTATGAGATGACTCTGTCGAACCCTTCGGTATCTTCAGGGGGAATGGTGATGCCTGCTGAAAATGCCTGCAACCTGAGCGAGATGGAGCGGGAAATGATAGTGCGTGCACTGGAAAAGACCAGGGGAAACAAGAGCAAGGCCGCAGGCATCCTGGGTATCAGCCGCAAAGTGCTTTATGCACGTCTAAAAGAATATGAGATCGACCTCTGAGCTTCTTTTCTGTCAGAGCGGTAATGAACTACTCCTTTATTGTTTGAAAGACTCCTTCTTCCCACTTCACGCTATTTTTTGCCACGGCTTTAGTTGTTAGCCCCCCACCATCCTGTTGACATGGCCCCCTTTCGTGGGATAAAGTTACGCGTCAAATATGAGGCATTCCCCTGATGTCCTGGAGGGTTTATGAACCTGAAAGAACTTAAAGAACTGATAGATATTATAAATGGTACGGAAATCTCCGAGATTGAACTTGAAAAGTCGGGGACCCGTGTTCGAATCAAGAAAGGTGTTGAAGCCCCGCAGTTTGTCACTCGTCCCGAGATGGTCCATCCGGTAATGTCTGCCGCTCCGGTCGTGGCCCCTGCCGCCGGGGCTGAAGCGGAAGCAAAGCAAGACAACCTGGTGACCGTGAACTCCATGATCGTGGGGACCTTCTACCGGTCACCGTCGCCCGATGCCAAGCCCTATGTCGAGCTCAACGACGTGGTCAAGAAGGGACAGGTTCTCTGCCTGGTTGAGGCCATGAAACTGATGAACGAGATCGAGTCGGATATCGACGGCAAGATCGTCGAGATTCTCGTCCGGGATGCCCAGCCTGTGCAGTACGGTCAGCCGCTCTTCCGCATAGAACCCATGTGAGGTACCCCTGTGTTTAAGAAAGTTCTTATCGCAAACAGGGGCGAAATTGCCCTTCGCATCATGCGGGCGTGCCGGGAGCTTAATATCCGTACGGTCGTTGTCTATTCGGAGGCCGACAAGGATTCACTGCCCGTCAGGTTTGCCGACGAAGCGGTCTGCATAGGCCCCCCCGACAGCAAAAACAGTTACCTCAATATCCCGCGGATACTGTCGGCGGCGGAGATTACCGACGCCGAGGCAATTCACCCCGGCTACGGCTTCCTCTCCGAAAACGCCAATTTTGCCGAAGTCTGCGAATCGGCAGGCATCAAGTTCATAGGTCCGACCCCCGACGCAATCCGGATGATGGGCGACAAGGCCAAGGCGAAAGAGGCCATGAAGAAGGCCGGCGTCCCTACCTTGCCCGGCAGTGACGGTCCTGTTACGTCGGACAAACAGGCACTGGAAATCGCCCACGAGATCGGTTTCCCGGTCATCATCAAGGCGTCAGCCGGTGGCGGCGGGAGAGGCATGCGGGTCGTTCACACCGACGTGAGCCTTGCCAATGCCTATCTCATGGCCCAGACAGAGGCCCAGGCCGCCTTCGGCAATTCAGAGGTATACCTGGAAAAATTCATGATCGACCCTCGGCATATCGAGGTTCAGATCCTTGCCGACGAGAAGGGGAACGTCGTCCATCTTGGTGAGAGGGAGTGCTCCATACAGCGTCGGAACCAGAAGCTGGTGGAAGAGGCGCCGTCACCGGCGGTGAATGCCCGTCTCAGGGCCCACCTGGGAAAGACCGCCACAATGGCGGCAAAGGCCGTAGGGTATCGCAACGCCGGCACCATAGAGTTCATTATGGACCAGGAGGGGAACTACTACTTCATGGAGATGAACACCAGGGTGCAGGTGGAGCATCCGGTGACGGAATTGGTGACGGGCATAGATATCGTCAAGGAGCAGATCCGCATTGCCGCCGGAATGCCGCTGAGGTTCACGCAGGAAAATATAAAATTCACGGGGCACAGTATCGAATGCCGGATCAATGCAGAAGACCCCGACACATTCGTCCCTTCGCCGGGGCTTATCACCCTCTTTATTCCCGCCGGCGGGCCGGGGGTCAGGGTTGACTCGGCGGCGTATACCGGCTACACCGTTCCTCCATATTACGATTCCATGGTGGGCAAGCTCATTGTGCATGGAAGTACCAGGGCCGAGGCCATAGCCCGGATGGAGAGGGCTCTCGAAGAGTTCGTCGTCGAGGGCATCAAGACGACCATACCGCTGCAACGCAAGATATGCAGGGAAACCGATTTCCATAACGGCAAACTGTCGACCTCGTTCCTTGAGCGCTTTGCCGATTGATGTTTCCACCCGGCCTCTATTTTATTGTCTCCTCAAATGACAGGATGAGCCCTGAAGACCTCTGCCGCGCTGGTCTTGAGGGAGGGGCGCGGGTAGTGCAACTCAGGATGAAGGCTGCCTCCCGCCGCCGGGTTTTTGAAACGGCCGAACGGCTCAGAGCCATGACCCGGGAGGCCGAGGCATTTCTCATAATTAACGACCATGCCGATATTGCCGCCGCAGTAGAGGCCGACGGTGTCCACCTCGGCCAGGACGACCTTCCCATAGCTGAAGCCCGTAAAGTGATAGGGGAGACCCGGCTCGTCGGTATCTCGACCCATTCCCGCGAGCAGGCCCTCGATGCCCGTGACAGTGGGGCCAACTATATCGGTTTCGGACCTGTATTCGAGACAGCCACAAAGGATGCCGGGGTGCCGCGGGGAACCATAGAGCTGGCTCACGTCGCATCGATAGTGCCGATTCCGGTAGTCGCCATAGGCGGCATAACAAGAAAGAATGTCGCGGAAGTAATGGCTTCGGGGGCCTATTCAGCGGCCGTCATATCGGATATCGCCAACGCTCCTGATGTTACGGGAGCGGTGAAAGAAACAGTCGAATTGATTAACAGATTCTCAGGAAGGAGATAGCGCTATGAAGAAGTTGTTATTGGCTGCCGGTGCGGTGGCCCTTTCCGGTGTTCTGCTGGCGGGGTGCGGAAAAAGTGAAAAAGGCGCGGCTGGAGATCTGATAAAGATAGGCGTTGCCGGCCCCATGACCGGCGACCAGAGCAAGATGGGGATCGACTTCAAGAACGGCGTTGAACTGGCGGTGGAAGAGTGGAACCAGAAAGGCGGCGTCCTCGGGAAAAAGATCGCGACGGTCGTCGGTGACGATCAGCACGATCCCAAGCAGGCGGTAGCCGTCGCCAACAAGCTGGTCAATGACGGGGTTGTCGGCGTGATCGGTCATTTCAACAGCAGCTGTTCCATTCCCGCTTCGTCGGTCTATCAGCAGACCGGAATTCCCATGATAACCCCGGCGTCGACAAACCCGCAACTGACGGAGCAGGGTTTCCAGAATATTTTCCGCGTATGCGGCCGCGATGACCAGCAGGGAAGGATCGCCGCCGATTTCGTGGTAAACCGGCTGGGCAAGAAGCGCATCGCCATCCTTCACGACAAGACGACCTATGGTCAGGGGCTGTCAGAGGAACTGAAAAAGGCCCTTGGCGACAGTATAGAAGTGGTAGCCTACGAAGGGGTGACCCAGGGCGACAAGGACTTCAAGGCCGTCCTTTCCGCTATCAAGACGAAGAAACCGGAAGCCCTCTACTTCGGCGGCGTCTATCCTGAAGCCGGACTCATGGTAAAGCAGGCGAGAGAGCTGGGGATCGATGCCGTCTTCATAAGCGGTGACGGGACCATTGATACCAAATTCATCGAGATCGCCGGTGCCGCCGCGGAGGGAGCGTATCTGACCTTCAGCCCCGACCCCAACGGTATTCCCACCGCCAAGGCGTTTCTGGAGTCATATCACAAGAAGTACGGTGAGCATGGCCCCTATTCCATCTACGCCTATGACGCGGCGAACATTCTGTTGAATGCCATCCAGAAGGCGGGCGCGACCGACGGAAAGAAGGTTGCGGAGCTTATCAGGGCTACCCCGCACGACGGTGCGCTGGGCAAGGTGCAGTTCGACGCCAAAGGGGATGTGACGGTAGCTCCCTATGTCATATGGGTTACGAAGGGCGGGAAGTTCGAGGAGATGAAGTAGCCATTTAAGGCGAGAGGTTTCAGCCTTAAAAATCCAGCGGGCTTTTGGCCTCTTTCACCGTCCTGCTCGGCACGCAGTGGGTGTAGATCATCGTCGTCCGCACGTCGCTGTGCCCGAGAAGGGTTTGTATAGTGCGGATGTCGTAGTTGGCCTGAAGCAGGTGCGTCGCGAAGCTGTGGCGAAAGGTGTGGCATGAAACGCGTTTTCTCAGCCGCGCCTTTTTTACTGCCTCGTAGAGCGCCTCCTGCAC
>JAOUDF010000022.1 GCA_029859385.1 Nitrospirota bacterium | reverse complement strand
CCGCTATTCCATGGACTCGGCCATCGGCCTCTCGACAATGATCGCCATCGGCCCTGAAAATTTCCGTTCGATGCTGGCGGGATTTCACGCCATGGACGAGCATTTCCGCACCGCCCCCTTTGACCGTAACATGCCGGTGATCATGGGGCTTTTGGGGTTGTGGTATACCAACTTCTTCGGCGCGCAGACCGTGGCGGTGCTCCCCTACGACCAGTATATGAAGCGCTTCCCTGCCTATCTCCAACAGTTGACCATGGAGAGCAACGGCAAGCGCGTCACCCTCGACGGCGCCGTGGTCGACTACCAGACCGGCCCCATCTACTGGGGCGAGCCGGGGACCAACGGCCAGCACTCGTTCTACCAGCTCATCCACCAGGGGACGAAGCTGATCCCCTGTGACTTTATTGGTTTCTGCAAAACCCTGAACCCACTGGGCGGCCATCACGACCTGCTCATGGCCAACCTCTTTGCCCAGACCGAGGCCCTGGCCTTCGGCAAGACGGCGGAAGAGGTGAAGGCCGAGGGGACGGCCGACTGGCTGGTGCCGCACAGGGTCTTTGAGGGGAACCGGCCGACCAACACCATCCTCGTCGACCAGTTGACGCCGGAGAGCTTGGGTAGGCTGGTGGCGCTCTACGAGCACAGCGTCTATACGCAGGGGGTTGTCTGGAACCTCGATTCCTTCGACCAGTGGGGGGTGGAGCTGGGTAAGGTGCTGGCGAAGCGCGTCGGTGCGGAGCTGGAGAGCGCCGAAGAGCCGCGTCTTGGCCACGACAGCTCGACCAATACGCTCATCCGGCGGTACCGGGGGATGAGGAAGTAGAATTCTTTAGATACGCCTTGATTATTTCTGAACCGATGAAAGAGAGCCATGTCGAAAGTAGCCGTCCTTAAAACCACCCCCGAGACCGTCCTTGACGACTACAAGCGGTTGATGCACCTGGCCGGGTATCTGGAGCACCTGTCGAAGGACAACGACCTTCTCATCAAGCTCAACTTGTCTTGGACTAAATATTTTCCCGCCTGCTCATCGCAACCGTGGCAGGTCGAGGGCGTCGTGAAGACGCTGCTGGAAGACGGTTTCCCGAAGGAGCGGATCTTCCCCATCGAGAACAAGACGGTGGTGACCAACCCGCGGGAGGGGGCGAAAAACAACAAGTGGATGCCGATTCTCGACCAGTACGGCCTGCCGTTTATCCCCCTGCCTGAGGTGGAGTGGCAGGTCTACCAGTTCAAGGAGAAACTCCTCAAGCTCGACCAGATCTTCCCCGAGGGGATACAGATCCCGAAGATGTTCATCGGTAAACAGGTGCTGCATCTGCCCACCGTCAAGACCCACGGCCATTCCACCACCACCGGCGCCATCAAGAACTCCTTCGGCGGCCTCCTCAAGGAGGTGCGTCATTACGCCCACAAGTACATGCACGAGGTGCTCACCGACCTGATGATCATGCAGAAGGAGCTGCATCCCGGCATCTTCGCGGTGATGGACGGCACCGTCTGCGGCGACGGTGCGGGGCCGCGTACCATGTTCCCGAGGGTGAAGAACTACATCCTGGCTTCGGCCGATTCGGTGGCCATCGACAGCATCGCGGCAAAGCTGATGGGGTTCGATCCGATGACCATCCCCTACATCCGCATGTGCCACGAGCGCGGGCTGGGGGTGGGCGATCCGCGGGAGATCGAGATCGTCGGCGAGGATATTGCCGGCGTCAACTTCGGTTTCAAGACCGAGAAGAGCCTCGTCATCTGGGGCGACCAGATGCTCCGCAAGGGGCCGCTTCAATTTCTGGAAAAAATACTCCTCCATTCGCCGCTGGTGGTCTGGGCACCCTTCGCATCCAACGTCTACCATGATTTCATCTGGTACCCGACAGTGGGGGCCAGCAGGATTCGGGAGTTCAACAACACCGAGTGGGGCAGGCTGTTTCAGCAGTATAAATAGGTAGAATAAGCGGTCGAAAGAGAAAAAGCCAAGGCATCCGCCTTGGCTTTTATTTTCTGGCTCCCCGAGCCGGACTCGAACCAGCGACATGGTGGTTAACAGCCACCCGCTCTACCGACTGAGCTATCGGGGAATAGGGTACTTCTTGCGAAGAGGCGTTAAATTATCACACTGCCTAAGCCCTGTCAATACGAAGGCACACCTTCCGTTGTTTTCTCGGGTAGTTAGTGGTACCATTCCCTAAATTATTTTTTTGCGCAGACCTTATCATGATCCTTCAGCCTCTCCTCCGGGCGTTCTGTAAAACGGAATGATATCCTGATGTACCCCCTCCTCGAAAAATACCGCGACGACATCTACAAGTGCATCCGCTGCGGCGCCTGCCGGGCTGTCTGCCCCACCTTTGCCGCCGAGCTGGACGAGACCATGACCGCCCGGGGCAGAATGGCCTTGGTTGAGGCGGTGCTGGACGGCAAGCTGCCGCTGACCGACCGCTTTGTAGAGAAGATGTCGACCTGCATCGGCTGCATGGCCTGCTCTGCCGACTGCCCCAGCGGCGTGCCGGTGGAGGAGATCATCCTTGCCGTGCGAGCCGAGATTGCGCGGTCCAGGGGAATGAATCCTCTCCAGAAACTTATCGCCCGCAACGTCCTTGTGCCGGGTTGGCTGCTGGGGCCCTTGAGCCGCATCGGCGGGCTGACGGAGCGCGTGTTGCGCCCCTTTTCCTTTTTGTCGCCCTTTCAGTGGAAGGGGATGGCGAGGAAATTCCCCGATATCTCCGGTTTGCCGCTACGTGACAGCTACCCGGAGGTAGTCAGGCCAAAGGGAGAGGTCAAGGGGCGGGTTGCCTTCTATGTGGGATGCAACATCAACCTGGTCTACACCGATATCGGCCGGTCGATGATCTCCCTCCTCACCCGGCTCGGGATCGAGGTGGTGATGCCGTCCGATGAGGTCTGCTGCGGCGCGCCGCTCCTTGGTTTAGGAGAGCGGGAGACGGTGATCGACCTGGCGGCGAAAAACCTTCAGGCCTTCGCGAACCTCGATGTCGACGCCATTGTGCTGGGCTGCCCCACCTGCGGACACATGCTGAAGAAATATCCTGAGATGGTCGCCGAGGCTCGGCCCGAGCTGAAGGAGGAGGCGGAAGCCTTTGCGGCGAAGGTTATGGACATCAACGACTACCTGCTTAAATTCACTGATATTACATCCCTTCTTGCCAATGCGGGACTCGATCAGCTCCGCGTCACCTATCACGACCCCTGCCACCTCAAGCGCGGGATGGGCATTTCAAAGGAGCCTCGTTCGCTCATTGGCACCGTCCCCGGCGTCACCCTCGCCGAGATGAGCGCCCCCGACCGCTGCTGCGGCTTTGGCGGCACCTTCTCTCTCTCCCACTATGACCTTTCCATGAAGGTGGGCGAGATGAAGGCGGAGGACATCCGCGGCACCGATGCGGAGTTGGTTATCACCTCGTGCCCCGGCTGCCGCATGGGGCTGGAGGACCTGCTGGACAAGTCGGGGCAGGAGATTCCGGTGAAACATGTAGTACAGCTGCTCGACGAGGCGCTGAAGGGGCAGGGACGATAGTTATATAGTATACGGTGTTGACAGCCGATGGTTCAGCGACATAAACTCCAGCGTAGCGCTACATGCATAGGAAAGGTATTTTGAGCCATGCTCTTCGGACGACAAAAGCTGCTGCTGAGTCTGCTTGACGCAATCGGCGGAGCAGTCGGCAACCTCGATTATCAAAAACTGCTACTTCTTTATACTCGCGAATTTGAGCAAGAGCCCAGCTTCGATTTTGTCCCTTACCGTTATGGTGCCTTTTCGTTTACCTCGTATGCGGATAAACGGAGCCTTATGAGAAAAGGGTTACTGGTTAACGATGATGGTGCTTGGCAGCTTACAAGCGCAGGTAAAACAGAAGCGACTAAAGCATGGGATTATCACCAGCAAGTGAAACGTTTTTGCCACTACTATGGGCAACTACGTGGGAATGCGCTGGTTGAATTCACTTATAAGAAATACCCTTATTTCGCTATCTGCAGTGAGATCATCAACCAAGTATTAACCGACAACGCCGATTATGAGCGAGTTGAGGCTGCCCGCCCCGCTCGGCGTCCTCCCGGTCTGGCCACTATTGGCTACGAAGGCAAGTCTTTGGAGTCTTATCTTAACCTGCTGCTTAAGGACGGTGTGTCGCTATTGTGTGACGTGCGCCGCAATCCAATAAGCCGCAAGTATGGTTTCTCAAAGAACACCCTCCAGCACGCTTGTGAGGGTTTAGGCATTCGTTATGTGCATATGCCTGAACTTGGCATTGCATCAGAGGACCGACAACACTTGGAAACCAAGGCGGATTACACCGCACTCTTTATCATATACAAACGCGACGAGCTTTCCAAGCAAGGCGCGTCGATAAGAAAAATTGCCCGGTGGGTTGCCGAAGGATCGCAGCGGGTGGCACTGACCTGTTATGAGCTTCAACCGGAGCAGTGCCATCGTCATTGTGTAGCCGAAGCTGTATATGCGCGGCTTGGGAAGGACTACGATATCGACCATTTATAGAGCCATGCCCAAAGAACGTATCCTCATCACGGTCAAAACCTATCCAACGTTGTCGCAAAAGTACGGAGAACTTGTCTGCACGGCAGGTGTGCGTGAAGACGGTTCATGGGTGCGACTCTATCCGATTCCCTTTCGACTTCTTGACTATGAGGACCGTTACAAGAAGTTCGACTGGATAGAAACTACGCTGGTAAAGAGCGCAAAGGACCCGAGGCCGGAATCCCATCATCCAGTAGACCATCAGAACATAACAATACTTGGCAACATGGATACACGGGACAACTGGCGAGAGCGTAGGCGACTTGTCCTTGGGAAAGCAACGGTCCACACCAAGTTGCCGCTGCTCATTGAGGCAGCCCATGCAAACAATATGTCCCTGGCGGTGTTTCGGCCTACGCGAGTGCTTGATTTCATATGGGAAGAAGACGAGCGGGCGTGGGACACAGCAAAGCTGGAGGCTATGAAATCCATGGCCGACCAAGGTGACCTGTTTGTCGGTGCCGATCCCAAGAGGATGTCCAGAATCTTCCCGAAGCTTCCTTTCAAATTCTCGTATCGTTTTACCGACGCCGACCATCGGGAGAGCGAACTTCAGGTGTTGGATTGGGAGGTTGGGCAGTTGTTCTGGAATTGCTTGAAGCAGGCCAACGGTAACGAAGCGGCGGCACTTGTAAAGGTCCGTGAAAAATATTACGGTGACTTTTCGGAGACGGACCTTCATTTCTTCTTGGGGACAACGCAGCAATATCACGGCTGGGCTACCAATCCGTGGGTCATTATCGGCGTCTTCCCGGTACCGCACGACAGACGGCTGGAGTTGTTTTGAAATAAGAGATGCAGTAGCTATTGGGATGAATGTTGGAAACGTAAGATATGAACGAGATGCAAAGAATCACACCGGTCTTTCAGGCCGAGTATTACCAGTTGCCAGCGCCAATGTTTGAAGTCGCCGAAGAAACCACTCGCGCAATCCTCTTCTCCCACCGCCCGTTAACTAGGATGGACAAAGCTGATCGTATTCGCGCCTGTTACCTGCATGCCTGTCTTAAGTATGTAAACCGAGAATATCTAACAAATACTTCTGTCCGTGAGCGTTTTGGTATCGAGCCCCAGAATATAGCCATCGCTTCCCGGCTTATCAAGGAAGCAGTGGCTGCCGACGCAATTGTTCTTCATGATATTGGCGCGGCACCGAAGCTGAGGAAGTACATTCCGTGGTGGGCGGCGCCCGATGCTGACGAATCAATTTGACGGGTACTTGACGGGTACTTGATAGAATGGGCCGCTTACATAAAAATCACGTTCGACACCTTAATAAAAACCTCGAAATAACAATCAGATAATAGTCTTCTGGCAACAACTGGCTACTTGATGGGTACTTGATAAGTGAGCAACTCGGAACGAGTGGCATACCTTTGAAACATGTGGTACAGCTGCTCGACGAGGCGCTGAAGCGGCAGGGACGATAAATCATGTCTGTCACACAGCCGGTTGACTAAATCACCCATCAGTGCTACTTTTTTGAAAAACATAACACGGAGGCCATGTGGGAGAGCTTGCCCGATTCGGGGTATCGATCGATGCGGAACTGCTGGATGAATTTGATGGACTTATTGACCGGAAGGGGTATTCCAACCGGTCCGAGGCCATTCGCGACCTGATCCGCGACAGCCTTGTGGGGCTGGAGTGGGAGGCGGGGGAGAAGGAGACGGTGGGCACCATCACCATCGTTTACAACCACGAGGTGCGGGAGCTCTCCGAAAAGCTGACCGACCTGCAGCATGAGCACTTTGCCGCCATCGTCTCTGCCCTGCATGTCCATCTCGATGCCCACAACTGCCTCGAGGTGCTGGTGGTGCGGGGGAAGGGGCGCGAGATCAAGACCATCGCCGATGCCCTCATCGGGACAAAAGGCGTGAAGCACGGCACTCTCAGCATGACCACCACCGGCAAGGACCTTAAGTAATGCACATTCCCGACGGTTATCTGAGCCCCGCTACGTGGGGAAGTCTCTACGCCGCCATGATCCCTGTATGGGGCATGGCCTCCCGCTGGGCCAAAAAACACCTCAAGACGAAACAGGCGCCCTATCTTGCCCTCGGCGCGGCTTTTTCGTTCGTGATCATGATGTTCAACATCCCCATTCCGGGCGGTACTACGGGCCATGCGGCGGGGATGGTGCTGGTGGCCATTCTTCTGGGACCTTGGGCGGCGGTGCTGGCGATTACCGTGGCGTTGGCAATTCAGGCCCTTGTTTTCGGTGATGGAGGAATAACCGCGCTGGCAGCCAACTGCTTCAACATCGCCTTTGCGGGCTCGTTTGCAGGGTACTGGACCTATCGCCTCATTGCGGGGAAATCGGAGACGACGGGAAAGAGAAGGATTACCGCCTCTGCCGTGGCCGGTTATGTGGGTATAAACGTCTCGGCCCTGCTCACGGCGGTGGAGCTGGGTATTCAGCCCCTCATTGCTGTAAGCGCCACGGGTCAGCCGCTCTATGCGCCCTATCCGTTGTCGGTGGCGGTGCCGGTGATGATGGGCGAGCACCTGCTGCTCTTTGGTTTTGTGGAGGCAGCGGTTACGGCGCTGGTGGTCCGGTATATCCAGCAGACCGACCCGAAGATGCTGGCGAGCTTTCACCTCGCGTCGACGAGGGCATGATGGAAATGGCGATGACGACGCAAAAGAAATTATGGATTGGCCTCTCCATCCTCGTGATCCTTACCCCCATCGGCCTGATCCTGCCGGAGCTGCTGGGGGCTGGCGGGGCATGGGGCGAGTGGGGGGCCGACGAACTGGAAAAGATGCTGGGATACCTGCCCGAAGGGATGCGCCAGACCATCGACCGCTGGCGGGCGCCTATGCCCGACTACGCCACGGGAGAACACGGCATGGGGCGTCTCAGCGCTGAGTATATCCTCTCCGCCATCATCGGTGTTGGCCTGTGTGCCGGTGCGGTTTTTCTGCTGATGAAGCTGCTGGGAAAGAAAGAACGGGATGATTCCTGACTGGCTCGCCGAGCCGAGGGAGCGTCCAGCCCCTCCACCTGTTAATACCGGTCGCGTCGGCATGCGGCAGAGAAAGTATCTCGACCGGACGCTTCAGGGGATTGCCCGACTGGGAAGAGAGGCGGCCTTCCTTCCGGCAACGGGAAGCAGCGGCCTGTTTCAGGCTGTCGACCCGAGGGTGAGAATCCTCTCGATCCTCCTTCTGATTGTCGCCGCCAGCTTTGCCCGGACTCCTCTGTCGCTCGTCATCCTCTGTCTCATGGGCGCCATCCTCGCTGCCTTTTCCAGAATCTCGCTCGGCGGCTATCTCGCCCGGGTCTGGCTGGTAGTTCCCCTCTTCACGGCGGCCATCGCCCTTCCGGCAATGCTGAATGTGATAACGCCGGGGACGGCGCTGGTCACCCTCTTTTCCTTTTCAGGCCCGATTACCTTTGGCCCCGTGCATCTGCCCGAAGCCATCACCGTCACGCGGGAAGGGTTGATTGTAGCGCTGATGCTGGTGCTGCGGGCCGGTGCATCACTCTCCATGGTCATGCTGGTCATGGGTACCACGCCGTGGCACGATCTGCTGAGAGCCCTCCGCGCCCTGAAGATCCCCAGTCCTTTTCTGATGATCCTCTCCATGGCGTACCGCTACCTCTTTGTGCTGGTAGTGGCGGTCGAAGAGATGTGCCTGGCAAGAAAGAGCCGGGGGATCGACGAGGCGAGTCTTGCCTCGTCGTCAGGATCCGGTGACAGCGGCCGGGGCTGGGTGGCATCTCGCATGGGGGCGCTGTACCGCAAGAGCCGTGTCCTTGGCGAAGAGGTGGGCCACGCCATGATCTCCCGGGGGTTCCGCGGGGAGGTGCGCAGTCTTCCGGTTTACCGATTCAGCGGGGCCGACCTTGTCTGGTCGGCCTGTTCGCTGATTATTGCCGTGGCAGTGGCGAGAGACCTTGTCAGTCTTCCTTGAGGACCAGCGGGATTATCTGTAGGAGCGCCCCCAGGCCGATGGTGGGCATGGCGATCATGATGGCGTCGAGGATCTCCTCCTTTGTTGCACCCGCCTTCTTCGCCTTGGGGATGTGCGCCCGCACCCCGCCCGGCGACTTGGCCGCCGTCTGAACGGCCAGGACGATAAGCTGCCGGGTTTTGTCGTCGAGCGACTTGCCGAGGCTGTCGAGATAGGTGAGGTAGTTCTTCATTACTTCGGGTCGCGCTTCCATGATCATCTGTACCGGTGATTTTTCTTCTGACATTATTGCCTCCCTGGTAGGGGCGAATCTTGTATTCGCCCAATAATGAGGGCGATCACAAGGATCGCCCTTACGTCATTAAAACCGCATGTACCTCTGACCGCCCCTGGTCAGCGGAAATGCCTTCTGGATCAGGTCATAGATAAGCCGCTTCGCGCCGCGTACCGCCTCTTCCGGTGACACGCCCTTTGCCAGGTAGGCGGCAATGGCCGACGACAGGGCGCAGCCGGTGCCGTGTACCGGTGGACCTCCCGCCCGGTGCCCGCTTATACTGATAAACCGTTTGCCGTCATACAGCAGGTCTTCCGGGTCTCCCAAGAGATGCCCGCCCTTTACCACCACATACCGGGGCCCCATGCTCCATATAGCCTCAGCGGCAGCCTTCATCCCGTCAGCGTCCTTCACCGATAGCCCCGACAGTATCTCGGCTTCCCGAAGATTGGGAGTCACCATGAAGGCCTGAGGCAACAGCGCCGATTTGAGGACGGTGACAGCGTCGTTCTTCAACAAGGGGGCTCCCGTGGATGAAGCAAGCACCGGGTCGACTACGGAGAACCGGATCGATTCGGACTGGATGAACCCGGCGACAGCCGCTACGTTCTCCGCGGAATAGAGCATCCCTGTCTTGATGGCAGCGGGTTTTACATCCTGCGTCAACCGATTGAGCTGAGCGTTGAGAAACTTTGCGGGGACTGCCAAAACCGACGAAACGCCGGTCGGCCCCTGGGCGGTGAGGGCCGCGGGAACCGCCATGCCGTGCACGTCGATAACCTGAAAGACTTTGAGGTCGAGCTGTATCCCCGCACCTCCTGACGGGTCGGAGCCGCCGATGGAAAGGACGGGAATAGGGGTGAGGGTTATGTCGGGAAGGTTCGCCACGGGCTCCTCTGAAACACAGGTGTCAGGCTGAAGATATGCCTCCAGCCTGTCCACCTGCAAATCTAGAGGTTCTAGGCGATCATTTCAAGAGATTTTATCCGCGACTGGATGGGCGGCCGCTCGTAAGCGTCGATCATTACATCGATTACCGTGGGTTGACCGGCCTTGATGATATCGTCCATCAGGCTGCGGCTTATCTCGCCCGGTCGCTCCACCCGAATGGCGCGGGCGCCAAGCCCCTCGGCGATTTTCACGAAATCGACCCGCTTGAACTCCGACGCCGTCACATGGGCACGGGCCGACATCTGCTGGCCGTGCCAGACCATGCCGAGCTGGGCGTTGTTTTCCACCACCCATATCACCGGGATATCGTGGTTGACCGCCGTTGCCACCTCCATGCCGTTCATCAGGAAGCCGCCGTCGCCGACAATGGAAACCACCGGCCGTTCAGGCGCCGCCAGCTTGCCGCCGATGGCTGCCGCCACGCCGTACCCCATGGAGCCGAAGCCGATCCCCGCGACAAAGGTCCGGGGTTTGTTTACCTTGAGATAATGAATTGCCCAGGCCAGGTTGCTGCCGATATCGGCAAAAAATATGGTGTCGTCGGGAAGGCTTGCCCGAAGGTCGTTCATGAGCCGTTGCGGTTTCAGCGGCATTTCGTCGGAAAGAGCCTTGTAGGGGTCTCTTACGGTTTCGTGCATGCTTTTGAATGTTAAGAGGCGTCTGAATTCCACATTGCTGTCATTCAACTGAAGCTGGCGTCTCAATTCAAAAAGCAGTTCCCTTACCACGGCCTTGGAGTCTCCCTGCAGGCCGACAGAACAGGGATAAACCCTCCCGAACTGGGTCGGGTCGATATCGACCTGTATCACCTCTTTGTTGTAGGCCAGCCGCTGGTCCCAGCCGTGAGTGGCCCACTCGTTAAAACTGGTGCCGATGGCCAAAAGCACGTCGATGTTGTTGTCCAGCAGGAACGACTCGGCCAGAGGGGAGCCGGCAAATCCGAATACGCCCAGTGCCAGCTCATGTGTTTCCGGGAAGGCACTCTTTCCTTTTGGCGTGGTGGCAACAGGGATATCAAGGAGCTCAGCAAGCTCCAGAATCTCTTCGGTTGCCCTGCCGATAAGGGCGCCGTTGCCGAGGATCATCGCGGGATTCTTCGACTTCATCAACAGATGCGCGGCCTGCTTCACCGCCATGCGGTCGAAAGGCGCCGATGCAAAGTGATAGCTGTGGGCCGGCATGTCATTGATCACCTCTTCATACATGACGTCGGAGGGGAGGTTCAGGTGCACCGGTCCCGGCCTGCCGCTTTTGGCAAGCTTAAGGGCGCGGCGGGTCATCTCGCCGGTCTTGTCCGGGTTGATGATCATCGCGCTGTATTTCGTGACCTCGCCGAAGATGTTGACTACATCCGTCCCTTCGGCGCTCGATTCCTGAAACGCCCCCCGGCCGAAGGACCGGGTAGGGACCTGCGCCGTCAATGCCATGACCGGCACTGAATCGGCGTGGGCCGAAGCAATGCCCGTTAGGAGGTTGGTTGCGCCGGGACCGGTAGTGCTGCCGCACACGCCGACATTACCACTCACTCGGGCATAGCCGTCGGCCATGAATGCCGCACCTGCCTCGTGCTTCGTGAGGATCGATTCAATCTGCATGCTCTCATGCACTGCGTTGTAAATCGGCTCCAGGGCTCCGCCCGGAATACCGAAGAAAAATCGAACGTCTTCACTCTCCAGATGTCGTACCAACAGTTCTGCTGCGTTCATCGTTTTTATCCTCAATTAGGTTGTTTGGATTTGCCTCTATTCCCAGCGCATAATGATCGTGCCGTTCGAAAAACCAGCGCCCTGCGCCACTACTGCAACATGATCTCCTTTTTTTATCATCCCACGGGTAATACCCTCATGCATGTTGAGTATCGTAGTCACCGCACCAACATTGCCGTATTGATTATAGGTTGTTGGGATGCGTTCTGCGGGTATTTGCATTGCGGGCAACCATCTCTCAACAAGGGGTTTGACGTTCGCATGTATAACGGCGCAGTCGATATCAGCCGGCAAGAGGTTTGCCTTGCTAAGCGCTGTGTGGAAGTTTGCAGGCAGAGCTGTTGAAAGGAATCGCGAGAATTCGGAAGGGGCGCCTTTTACACCATCATTATCAATATAGAAAAGAAGTTTTTCGTTATGTTTATTGTAATACCTCAGCTTATGACTACTTCCCAATCGTATTCCGCAGTCATAAAAAAAGCCACCGTCAGTCTGCATATCGAACGAGACTACGCCGAAGCCGGCACTGGAATGAGTGAGGACCATGGCAGCGGCACCGTCACCCAGTACAAAGTTCGAAATAGGATTATTGGGGTCACCGATTGTGGACCAATGTGTAGAGACGGTTAGAAGAATCCGACGATATTGGCCCAGAGAGATAAAGTTAGCGGCTATGAGCATGGCTGGAATTACAGAACCACAGGCCTGATTTATATCTAGGGCGGTTGCCTTATTTGCCCCCAAACGATGTTGCAGAAGGTTTGAATTCGGGATACCTATCATTTCAGGCAATAGCGTTGCACTAAGGATCAGGTCAATATCTGATGCGTGCATTCCCGCATTATCCAATGCGTGGCGCGCCGCCTTCACCTCGAGGTCAGCGGCAGTTTGGTCATCCTCGACAACTCTTCGCTCATAGACACCCATTCTTTCTATTACATTGTCAGGTATCCCCTGCTTGATAAAATCCTCTCTCGTCTCCCGCCGCTCAGGGAGATATACTCCCAGCCCGGCAACCTTCAGTGGCAGCACTTATTTAAACCTCCATTGTTGTGTTTCACTGTAATATCCCTTGATGGAGCAATCGTTATTGAATATCAATAACGGGCGCCATAACTAGCAATTACCTTGCCATGGGAATCGCATCGTTGTAATCAGTGAAGATTAAAGGATTTTTAATGTGCCTGTATGGCAAAAGGGGGGGGCGAATTGTCCTGTCAGGAATAAAAGTTGTACCCATTGGGTACAGCGCGTGACGAAAGGAGTGTTGGGCTACGCCTGTAATCCAAAGAGAGCTTTTAATATTTCTACAGCAGTTTTTACTGTAATCCCGTCTGCAAGCCCGTATCTTTGAGCGGCCAGGTTTACTGCCGAGATGCTGCCGCATTCGTACGAGTCCTTGCCGTCGCCTATGCGGGCGGACCAGATGTCGATCGCTGCTGCCGGAATGTTGTGGGCATCAAATAGCGCAAGCCCTGCGATTCCTGCATTATCTTTGCCTTTTCCCGCGTCGCTGAAGAAAATGGCAGCGGGTTCAAAGGCCAGTGCATGGCGCGCCGCTGATGCGCCACCGTGCGACCCGCAAACGACGATGGCACCTTTGCACTCAGGGGTCAGGTGTGAAACAGAGTCGAGGATGATGAGGTTCGTCATAAAGGCCCCCTCGTTTGGAGGGTAGAGCGAAGCGTTAGAATTTGTACCTGGCTTCGAGGAATATCTCTCGACCATCTCGAGGGTAGTCGCCGGGAACGGTGGTCGAGGGTGCGGCGTCATCATAACGCTTGTCGAGGAGGTTCCTGGCAATGAGCTGAATCTCCAGCCCTTTTAAATAGCTCTTGAAGTTCTTGACGGTAAGCGCTGCATCGATAGTTGCATAGGACGGGATGTCCTTGCGCGAATCACTGACTGTTCTGGGGCGATCAGCTGATATGAAGAGGTTGGTATTGAAGTTGAAATACCGGGCGAAGGCCACGTTACCACCGATGTTGGCCCGCCATTTTGGAATATCGGTAATCTCTCCACCGCTGCCCAGCCGCTTGGGTTCGAGCCAGGTAAAGTTGGTATAGACATGGTCTGTCTTGTTGAAGTCGTATCTGGCTTCTGCTTCAACGCCTGCGGTTTTGCTTCGGCCTCCATTGGTGTATATCTTTTCTGCGCCAACTTGCTGCAATTCAATGATATCTCTAATATAGTTCTTGAAATAACTCAATCGAAGGGTCGTGTCCTTTATCTTCTTTGTTTCCACACTTACCTCTGTGGTAGTTATAACTTCGGGATCAAGGTTTGGATTGCCGGTAACGGCGGGGTTATTTTGATTGTAAAGTTCTTCAAAGGTCGGCGCACGGAAGGCTCGGCCTGCCAACAGCTTGATGTAGGTATCCTTCATTGCTTCCCACACTACCCCTGCCCTGGGATTGGTGGTGTTGCCGAAGTCACTGTACTCATCATGCCGTACCCCGCTGATAAGTTCGATCTTGTCAAAAAGCTTCCAGGAATCCTGCACGTACCAGGCTTTGATAGTTCGGTGGCGGTTCTGGTTCCAGTTCAAGGTGTCGGTGACATTCTGAAATCCTCCAGCCAACGGCGCACCGGTGTTCGGGTTGAAGTTAGCCCAGTGTTGTACGTCGTATTGCTTTGACTGTTCTTGAGTGATACCGATGGTCAGCAGGTTATCTTTGAATAGTTTATAGTCAGCCTGTAGCTCAAAACCATATGCTTGATTTTTGAACCGGGGATTTCCTAGAAGTCCATCGGGATAAACGCCCGCGAACCCTTCAGAGTATATCTCCCAATAGAGATTTGTTCGTAGCAGGCTGGCATATGTGCGGGCCATGACTGTCAGGTTATCGCCGAAGACATGCCGATAAGTAAGCTCTCCGATGTCTTCGATAGACTGGGCGTGGCTCTCATCATTTAGCGCTGAAGCAACGCCAATATATGGCCCTCTGTTACTCTCCATATGTCGATACTCAAGACGCAGATCTTTCCACGAAGCAGTAAGGCCGCTGTCGAAACGTCTCCGCCACAGATCAGTATTGCCAGGGGCGACGGAAGAGGCGTAGGGATCCGAGTCCTGCTCGACGCGGTCGCGAAAGCCGTTGGTATCTACGTAGTTGAAAAAAACAGCAGCCTGAAGGTCACCTGACTTCTTTCCCGCAACCGCCCCGTAATGTTGCGAATCCCAGCTACCTCCGCCAACATGAAGGTCAACACCGTCGATATCGGCCCCCTCCTTGGTGATGACGTTGATAATTGCAGCGAATGCATTGGCGCCATAAAGGGCTGAAGCGGGGCCGCGGATGACCTCAATGCGCTTTACGTTATCCAGCGGCATATCCGCATGTGTAACAAAAGCTCCGCCGTACAGTAGGTTGTTGAGACGAATGCCGTCGACAAGAAGCAGTATCTTGGATGACGTCAAAGACTTTATACCCCGAACTTCAACCACCTTGTCGTGGAAAGCATCCTGGTACACCCCAATCCCCGGCACGGCCTTCAAGGCTTCCGATAGCGTCCTCGCCCCCATATTCCGTATCTGCTCGGCACTGATAACGGTGGCGACGGCGGGGACCTTGCTCAGGGGGGTTGCCTGTTTGGTGGCGGTAACGACGAGATCTTCTTCAAAGTAGAACAGGCTGAGTTCTTCTTTACCCGTATAGGTTAGGGGAGCGTTCTCGGCCTGGGCGGGAAGGTGGGTGAAAGGTTGCGCAAGTATTGCGGCGATAAGCAGAATCAGCTTTGCCCTTGATTTGCGACCCTTCTTGAGCAACATTCTATGTCCGGCTCCTTGCAAAGATGTGATGTACAGAGAAGCACCGACTGAGTTCAATAGAATTGAAGATTAAAAAATTACAACTGTTTCCCGGTGGAGTCAACCTCAAAAATTAGTGTTCAAAAATGAACGAAACTTGTTCCATCCTAAAAAATATGCCCCGGCACACGATATGCTCCACGGTGCATGGCCGGATCGGAAGCATTGATTCCTATGCCATCCCCGCTTCTAGTGCAATGGTAAAGGTCATTACCTTGTTTTCGCAGCTAGATGTCAACTCTCCGCCAAGCTCGTCCACATTCATACGGCCTACATGAAGTGGGAGGTTGTCCAAGGTCAATCGAGAGCCCTCTCGCTCGTTTGCCTGGTCAGGCATTTCACCATCTGTTGGCGAAGCTCCCGTAATCCTGATTTCAACGCGCTCGTCAGCGGAGCTGACTGAAATATGCACATGCTTCATGGAGTTCCACCCGATGGAATAGTGAAGAATGCTGCATATCGCCCGCTTCAGCCGTGCGCTCTCGATATTGAGCTGGGGCAGTTCCTCCTGATACTCTTCCGTCACGGTAACCCCGGCCTTTACCGCAGGGTTGTGCAAAAGCAACACGATCTGCTGTACCAGTTTTTGTATGTCGATAAGCTCGACCGGCGACTCTTTCTGGCTGGACATCTCAGTGAGGCCGTCGATAAGTCGCTTCAGTCCGGTTGCCTGCTCTTCGATGATCCTGACGCGGCGTCTTTGCGGGTCATTTTCCGCCATATTGGCTAAAAGGACTTCCGTGTACCCCATGATGCCAAAGAGGCAATTACCTATCTGGTGGGCGAAGTCCTTAGTCAGGCGCCCCGCCATGGCGGCTCCGTACAGATCGTGCAGACAGTCTTCCGCGGGAAGCGGCAACTGAAATTTCACGACATCTCTTTCAGGACAATCAGGCATCGAGAGCCCTCCTAATACCTTCAACCAACTGGTCGCGGAAATACGGTTTTTGGACAAACCCTGACGCCCCGCTGCTGAGGATGTCTCTCACGTCCTCTTCGTCTCCGTATCCACTGGAAATGAGGATTCTTATGCCCGGATAAATTTCCTTGATCTTTGCGAAGGCTTTTTTGCCGCCCATTCCGGGCATTATGAGATCCATCAGCACAATGTCGACCGGTGGCTGATTCGCCGTTAACATCTCTAAGCACGCTTCACCGCTTTCCGCGGCCAGTACTGTATAACCAAAGGGAGTAAGCATCTCTTCAAGCATATCCCGGATGAATGATTCGTCGTCCACCACGAGAATGGTTTCATTGGCCATACGTTTTTCCTCCTTGCTGACAGTATGAGTTTTCAGGGTTTCTTCCGCTCGAGGCAGATATATCTTGAATGTCGTGCCTGTGCCGGGGACCGAGTAGACGCTGATGAACCCGCCGTGGTTCTTGATGATGCCGTATACCATGGCCAGCCCGAGTCCCGTCCCTTTCCCCGGTTCCTTGGTAGTGAAGAAAGGCTCAAAGATGCGCTCAACGGTCTCCTTGTTCATGCCATGGCCGGTGTCCGAGATGGACAACTGGACATACCAGCCGGGATTTACCTCGTATTTGTACTTGTCTGCCGCCTTCCGGTCAACAAGAATGACATCGGTCTTGAAAGTGAGAGTGCCTCCCTCGGGCATGGCGTCGCGCGCGTTGAGGCTCAGGTTCAATAAAACCTGGTGCAACTGATTGCCGTCTGCTTTCACCAGAGGCAGCTCGGGGGCAAGATGCCTTACAATATTGATCCGCCGGTCCAGCGTCTCCGAAAGGAGGGCCGTCACTTCATCGGCCAGCAAGTTTAGCGACAGGGGCTCCGAGCGGTATTTGCCCCGCCGGGCGAAGCCGAGCAGCTGCTGGGTGAGTCCGGCGGCGCGGCGGCCAAGGGAGTCTATGGTAGTGAGGTGTTTTTGCGCCTTGCTGCCGTCACCCTTGAGGGAGTCCATGGCCAGGGTTGCATAGCCGATGATGCCGTTCAGAACGTTGTTGAAGTCGTGGGCTATTCCTCCTGCCAGTGTCCCGACAGCCTCCATCTTCTGTGAATGCATCAGACTCTTTTCAAGCCGGTCTTTCTCGGTAATGTCTCGTTCGACGAGACGTGTGTATATCTTTTCACCCTTCTCGTTGAATATGGGGGAGATCGATATCTCCGCCAGAAATGCAGAGTTATCCTTGCGCGTTATCGTGATCTCAAGGATATGGGGTTTCCCCTCTTCGAGCGCAGCCTTGAACTGCTCGCAGTGGTCGCCCTGTTTGTCGCAGTCGATATATTCAATGAGGCTGCTGCCCAGTACTTCGTTTCGCTCTCGCAGGGTCATACGTTCAAAAGCGGGGTTGACATAGACTACCCTGTGTTGTGGGTCGGCTATCAGAATGCCTTCGTTGGCTCCTTCAACGGCCTTTGCAAGCCTCAGCAGCTGGACCTCCCGTTCCCGAAGCGCGTCGGCCATACGGTTGAACTCTTCGGCAAGGATTCCTATCTCGTTTGAAACAGGGATTTCTATCTTCTGGTCGAGCTTTCCCTGACCCATCTCTTCGACTGCTGCCACCAGCTGTTTCAGAGGCCTGCGGATCTGTCCCCTAAGGAAAAGATAAGTCAGTGCGACCACGGCGAGGGTCAGCACCACGGCAATCAGCAGACTGCGCCGGACCATTTCCCGGTTTTTCATTGCAATGGTCTTCCCCGACATTTCCACTCTTGTCCAGCCGATGGTGCTGAGCTGGTTGGAGCCGGGCAGTTCATTGAAGAGGTCGAGTTCGGAGGCGTGCATCTTTGTCTGGACAGGCGCCATGAAAAGATAATGTTTCGCGTCGTTTCCAGGGAGAGACTTCTTCCGGTTAGCCGGCATTGCCATTTCTTCCTCGCTTAACTGTTCCCTGATGTCGCCTTTTGATCGTTTGCCCGTGATCAAACGCCCGTTATTGTCGTAGAATGAGACTTCGACAATGTCGGCGTCGGACATGACGTTTCCGCACAGGGAGAGCAGCAGCTCCCTGTTTCCGCTGAAGACGCCGAGTTCTCCGAGAAGGGCCGTGCGGCTGGCGAAGAAGTCCCCACGCTTGACGAGCTCTTCTTCCTGGATATTCCTCCCCTCCCACAGGAAAAAGGACGTAATGATGGCGCTGAGGACAAATACGAGAAAGATGACCCCGAGCAGTACAGTCGTATATATGGAACGGAACGGCCTCGTCATCATGGCGTGTAGACGTTCACCTCTTTAAGAACCTTTGCCGGTATGGTAATGCCCAAGCTCTCGGCGGTGCGACTGTTCACATCGATGCTGAACTTGCGCGGATGCACAAAAAGTACTGATTTTGCAGGTTCACCCTGTACAATGCGCCGGGCTATTTCCGCCATCTGGCGTCCGATATCCCGCTCGTCGAACGACAGTGAAAGCAGCGCCCCCATCTTTACGTATTTGGAGGAGAACCCCACCACCGGCAGCCTGTGTCTGAATGAGCTGAGGAGGAGATAGTCGAGTGACACCGCATTGATCGCGACCATGTCGGGCACCAGCAGAAAGGCGTCCACGTGGCTCTCCAGCGATTTGAAGGCGTCAACTGCCTGGTTGGGAGTTTCGACGGAGCGCATTATGAGCTCTATCTCTAATGAGGCGGCATCCTTCATTGCCTCTCTGAGCAGCTGGGAAGACTGGGCAGGGTTGTACACGACCCCCACCCGTCGCACCGAGGGGGCAATCTGCTTTAGTGTCCGGAGTGAGGCGAGGGGGGGGATGGTAAGCGTTACCCCCGAGATGCCGGATCGATCGATATCGGGGAATGCAAGGGGGTTGACCACCATGCCGGTGACGATGGGAATTCCCTTGAGGCCCGCTACATTCTTCAGAGGTTCGGCGCCGATGGCGGCGATTGCTGCGTACTCCCTCTTGTCAAGCATTCTGGCAAGAGATGATGCGTTGTATTTGGTCGTTTCGAAAACGTCGACCTCTCCCCTGAATTCTTCTTTGAACCCGGCGAGGGCCTCGGCGTAAGGTTTGAGGGAAGAGTCGACGATGACGGCAACGGGTGCGGCAAGCGAGCGGAGCGGGTGCAGAAAGACGGAAAGCAGCAGGATTGTAGCAAAGATAAAACCCCTGTTTCCGGTCAACAGATGCATTTGTGTTTTATAGCTCCATTGGGCTTTTGTCGCACAGGCGGTGAACATACGGGTCTATTATCGGCCCAAGCTGACAATTATTAAGTATTAATCTGCACTATGCGCATAAATTTGTCATCAATTTTGTTGCGGAAGAGAAAATTTCGGAAGGGGGGGATATCTGTCGAATCATGCGGGAAGGCATCTGCCGATTATGCTTGACAGGGCAAAATCGAACATATTACCTTAGTAGCGTTTTCTCGCGATACCCGCAATTATGCCGGGATTACAATCTGGAGCAACGCAGGTTGCCCAGTCCCAACCCACCGGACAGCCCAGTTGGTGTTTCATGAGGGAGATCTCGTGGAATGAAGTCTGACAGGGACGTGTGCCGGCTTTTTTATTTTCCCCTTAATGCATAAACAGACTGAAGATGACGACCGCTTATTACCCTATCTTAATACTTCTGGCGCCGCTTGCAGCAGCACTCATTACCGCTCTTCCCGGTGATATGATCGGCCGGAAGGCATTCAGGTTCGCGGTTCTGGCCAAGGCGGCGGCATTCGTGGTCTCCCTGCAGGTCCTCATTGATGTCGCCGCGCCGGGACACCGGGCAATCCACGTACCTATCTTTTCATCGCCGTTAAGCGGTTTCCTGAGCTTTGACCTCTATATCGACCGGCTGGCGGCCGTTATGATGACCGTCATTTCGGGGATTACCACGCTCATAGCGCTGTTTTCAACGCGCTATATGCAGCCGGAACGGGGGCGCGGACGCTACCATACGCTGCTGGCGCTTACCGCCTTTTCGCTTCTGTGCATGGTCTCCAGCGCCAACCTTCTGATGCTCTTTTTCTTCTGGCAGCTTTTAAGCTTCTTTCTGAGCCTTCTCTCCTATAACTACCAGCATCCACCGACTGTGCAGGGCTCCTTCAGGACGTATACCATGCTGCGAATAGGAGATGTCGGTTTTCTCGCCGGGATCGTCCTTGCCTATCAGGTTTACGGCACGCTTGATTTCCGCCAGCTTTTCAGCCGTGCCGCAGAGGTTACGACCACTTTTTCACTGTTGCCCGGGGGAGGTCTTGAGATAAGCGCCGCCACGGCGGTCACACTGCTTATCTTTATCGGCGCCATGAGCAAGTCGGCCCAGTTTCCGCTGCATGGGTGGCTGCCCGAATCGCTCTTTGCGCCCACACCTGTCCATGCCCTTCTTCATGCAGGGATCATAAACGCCGGTGGTTTTCTCCTGAA
>JAOUDF010000185.1 GCA_029859385.1 Nitrospirota bacterium | reverse complement strand
AAAGGTCTGGCCCTGCTGGCGAGAAAGGGGTACGCGGTAGTCCCGGGATTTGCCCATCGCTGCGGCGATCTGCATCAGGTTACTATCGGGAAGCCGCTTCCCGTGGCCCGTACTGACGATGAGGAAAGGGATATTGTCGAAAACACGGCGCTGTTTACGAAAACCATCGAAGACCATATCCGTCAACATCCCGAGGAATGGCTCTGGTTCCACCGCCGCTGGAAGACGAGGCCATTGTGACGGAGAAGAAAAAGGCGCTCTTTCTTGACCGGGACGGTACGCTGATTGTCGACCGGGACTACCTTGGCGACCCCGACGGCGTTGAGCTTCTGCCCGGCGTGGGTGCGGCGCTTTACAGGGCCATGGAAACCGGTTTCCTGCTCGTGGTGGTAAGCAACCAGTCCGGGGTTGGTCGCGGCTATTTTCCCGAATCGGCCATTGCCGGGGTGAATGGCCGGATGGCCGAATATCTGGCGAAAGATGGCGTCAGAATCGACGGATATTATCACTGTCCACATCGCCCCGACGAAGGGTGCCGGTGTCGCAAGCCCGAGCCGGGGATGGTTGAGGATGCGGTGCGGGATATGGGTATCGATGCATCGGTGTCATTCGTCATCGGGGACAAAAGCTCCGACGTTGTCCTGGCCCGGCGCACGGGCGCAAAAGGGATTCTTGTGACGGGAACCGGAAAGCAGGATCAGGATATAACTGAGGCGGACCATGTGGCTGAAACGCTGGCAGAGGCCGTGGAGTGGGCCATTAATGAAACGGTACGGATCAGGTCATAAGTCGTGGTTGATAATTCTTTCGGTAATGGTGTTGTTTGCCATTGTCCCTAAGGGGTTTGCCGAAGATAAGGCAATCCATGCCGTAGCAAACCACGCCTTCCGGGAAGGCGAAGAGCTTGAGTTCGAGCTCAGCTGGTTCGGCGTAAAGGCGGGAACTGCCGTGATGAAGGTGGAGCGGCGCTTTCTCATGAACGACCGGTCGGTCTACAAGATCGTTTCTACGGCGCGGTCCGCCGATTATTTTGCCATGCTCTACCGCGTGGATACGTCGGCGGAGAGCTTCATGGACGCCGAAGGGCTCTTCTCATGGCGCTTCAGGATAAGGCAGAAGGAAGGGAGTTACTCCCGCGACAAGGAGCTGATATTCGATTACGACAGAAAATGGGCTGTCTATTCGCGGGAGGAAAGGGTCACTACCTACGATATCCCGGGGCGTGTGCAGGATGCCCTCTCCTGTTTCTATTATGTCCGCACTCAGCCCCTGGAGGTAGGGAAGTCCCTTACCGTCCCGACGTTTGAGAACAAGAAATACTGGGAGGTAGAGGTGCGAGTGCTGCGGAAAGAAAAGATCACGACGCCTGCCGGAACCTTCAATACCATCCTGATACAGCCGCTGCTCAAGTTCAAGGGGCTGTTTCAACACAAGGGCACCGTCTATCTGTGGGTAACCGACGACCAGCGGCGGATGCCCGTGATGATGCAGAGCGAAATAAAGATCGGTTCGATAAAGGCGCTGCTGACTTCGGTGAGGGGCACGGAGTTTTTTGAAAAACTGTGATGATGGCCTTGGAGTAAGCCCGTCACCCCGGTGAAAACCGGGGTCCAGCACTTCTTGCCAGCTTGAGAGGACTGGATTCCGGCCTTCGCCGGAATGACGAAAACTGTACGATTAAGAGTTTTGCATATTGGTCAATAAAAGGAGAGGATTATGGCGATACGACAGGAAGTTCTGGAAATACTGGTCTGCCCCAAATGCAAAGGCGATATTCATCTCAACGCGGCGGGCGACGGACTGGTCTGCGAGGCCTGCCAACTCGTTTATCCTATTCGGGAAGACATCCCCGTGATGTTGATCGATGAGGCAACCCCCCTGGGCCGCTAGCGCATGCGCATTCTCATTCGTTCAGTAAACTGGCTCGGCGACGCGGTTCTGACGCTGCCCACCATCCGCGGCCTGAAACAGCTCTATCCCGACGCGTCGCTGTCGGTGCTTGCAAAGCCCTTTCTTGAGTCGCTCTTTCGGATGGTGCCCGAGGTTGACGAGGTCCTTCGCCTGGAGGGCGGCAGGCTGGCGATTTCCCGGGAACTGCGCCGACGCCGGTTTGACTTTGCCCTTGTCCTCCCCAATTCATTCGATTCCGCCTTTGTCCCGTTCCTTGCGGGCATCCCGCAACGGGTCGGCTATCGCACCGACGGCAGGGGCGTCCTGCTTACCCGGAGGATTGACCGTGAGGACGGTTTTGAGCGCCGTCATCAGGTCTACTACTATTACCGCCTGCTCAGGGAAATCGGAAAGGATCTGCCCGCCGAGCCTGAGACCACGGCGCCATGGATTGTGCCGCCGGATGAGGGCATGAAATGGGCCGAGAGCTTTTTGCGGGAGGGTGGTTACGATGGCGGCCCACTGGTAGGGATAAACCCCGGAGCCACCTACGGTCCCGCAAAATGCTGGTTTCCCGAGAGGTATGTGGAGACGGCAAACAGGCTGAAGGCCCAGGGCACGCAGATAGTCTTCTTTGGTGGTCCCGGCGAGGCGGACTATGTTGCCGAGATCGGGAGGAAGGTGCCCGGCTCCATCAACGCCGCCGGAAAGACCGATCTGGTACAGCTGGCCGCTCTCCTCAAAAAATGCCGCATGCTGCTGACCAACGATACCGGTCCCATGCACCTCTCCGCTGCCGTAGGCACCCCCGTCGTCGCCCTCTTCGGCTCCACCAATCCCGTCACCACCGGCCCCTTTGGCGAAGGCCACCGTATCATACGCCATGCCGTGGAATGCAGCCCATGCCTGCTGCGCGTCTGCAATAGGAATATGGAGTGCTTCAGGGCTGTTGAGGTGGATGAGGTAGTAGGGGAGATACTCAGCAGGTTGAAAACTTCAGGGTGATTCCGGGGGGTAACTCAACACGGTGATACCAGGGATTACCTGATTCTCATAGACCGTTTGCCAGCCTGTACAGCCGGTTTTCTTCGCGATCTATTCTGTCAGCCAGTTTGTCAAATATCGCCAGTGATTGAGAGCGAAATTCAGGGTACCGTTCGGAGATGGTTTTCCCGTTGGTCCATGATCCGATGTACCCTTCAAAAACTTCCGCTATTCCCCCCATCTCTTTGGCAAACTCTTTCGCTGTTCTTGACACTTCAATATTGTTGGATGAAAAAAGACGAGGATAAAGGACATTGTCTTCAGCGGCGAGATGGGTAATGACCTTCCCTGAAAGGTTTACCAGCCTGGACCGCAAGGCGCCTGCCTCATCCGGTGAGATCGATGGTTGATGGAGCGCCTGGATGATCTCCTGCGCGATTGTCATGATTTCATGGTGTTGCTTGATAAACAGCGAGGCATCCATAAGCGGTATCTCCTCGATCTTTTTGAAGGCGAACTCTGTATAGGGGAAATTACCGCTAGACTATAGTTTTTTTCATCTGACTTTGGAACAATTAATTCGGAATGTTAAATTGTTTTAATTGTTGTGGGCGTAAAAAATCCGGCCGGGAGTTCCCGGCCGGAATGACATGTGCGTGTTTTTAAAGGAAACTTCAGGATTTATTTGGTTTTCCCTGCTCCCTTCGACAGCTCCTCATCAATATCCTTCATGAGCTTGTTGAGGTCAAGGAAATGCAGCGCGCAGGCGGTTTTTATGGTGACCATCTTGGCCATGGTGGCACGCAGTGCGGGATTGGCGAGGAGGCCAAAGCAGTGCCCCTGTTTGGTGAAGACAGGGATCAGCTGGGGGTACTTTTCCAGCACTTCATACACATTTGAATCGGGTGTTACTTTCATACGAAACCTCCGGGATAAGAAAACTCAGGCACTATAGCCCAGGGTGTATCGGGCTGTCAATCGGTAGAGACGTCACTGCAGCGACACCTTTTTCTGGTAGGTGAGGGTTGTCCAGTTGCCTTCGACCATCGTCCCCAGGCGCTCAAAGTCACCCATTGCCTCCTCAACCATGCCTGATTTGGGGTTCATGATGCCCGATAGCACCAGATATCTGCCGGGTTTTACCGATGCCTTGAGAAGGGTCGACAGTTCGACGATGGTTTCGGCGAAGATGTTTGCGACGACGATGTCATAGCCCTGGTCGGTGGCCTGAATGCTGCGCTCTTCGAAGAAAATCCTGTCCTGAACGTTGTTCAGCGTGGCATTATGCCGCGCATTCTGAAGGGCGGCGGGGTCGACGTCGAGGGCGGTCGCCCGTTCGGCACCAAGGAGGATGGCGGCAATGCTGAGAATCCCGGAGCCGGTGCCGACGTCGAGTATGGTGTTGCCGTCCTCTACCAGGTCATCGATAGCCTTGAGGCAACACCGGGTGGTTTCGTGAGACCCGGTGCCGAACCCCATTCCCGGGTCGAGCAGAAGGATTTCTTCACCCGGGTCCGGTTCATAGGTCTCCCAGGGTGGGGTCACCACCAGCCGTGAGCTTATCTTCAGCGGTTTGAAAAACTCGGTCCATCGTTCAGCCCACCCCTCGTCCGATACTTCCCGGATTGCAGGAAGTTCCCCGGGGAGGTCAACGCCGGAGCTCCTGAGGGCTTCAATCGACTCTGTTATCTCCGACAGGAGTTCATCCGGATTGGCATCGGCGGGAAAATAGGCGATGAGGTTGCTGTTTTCCACGGAAACCCAGGCGGAGCCAAGGCCGAGGAGAAAGTCGGAGAGTATTTCCCGGGTTTCGGAGGTGCAGCTTATGGTCGCGGTAAGCCATTGTTGTGACATTGTTGATTCTTTCTCTTTATAAGTGACGTAAAAATGTCGTTAAGATAAGGTAAACTCTGTAATGAAAGACTTAAGCCCCATGAGGCTCTTATAGCCCACATTTGGAGGCCTGTCAACGCATACTGAAGGTTCGAGGTCCCAGGTTCAACGTTCAAGGTTTAATCTTTCGAGGCGACCATGATTACAGAAAATCCCCGGCAACGCAGTAAAGTATTTGATGAGATCAAGGCCCTCCTCGATGGAGAGGTAGCGGCCGAGGAACTGCCATCCCTGATTGCCTTTGCCGCTCAGTGTTTTGCCGATATGCCCGATCGCCTGGCCCTTTCCCTGCC
>JAOUDF010000184.1 GCA_029859385.1 Nitrospirota bacterium | reverse complement strand
GGTCTGCATCTACATGTGTCCCTACGCCCGGTTCCAGGGGGCCATGTTCGACCAGGACACCCTCATCGTCGCCTACGACGAAAAGAGGGGAGAGACACGGGGCGCCCGGCGTGAGGCCACCGCCGGCACCAAAGGCGACTGTATCGACTGCGGCCTCTGCGTGCAGGTGTGCCCCATGGGGATCGATATCAGGGACGGCCAGCAGTACCAGTGCATCACCTGTGCGCTCTGCGTCGACGCCTGCAACGGCGTCATGAAGAAGATGAACAGGCCCGCAAACCTCATCGGCTATACCTCGTCTACCGCGCTGGATGGCGGCAACACCAGGATGCTACGGCCGAGGATCATCGTCTACGGCGTCATCATCTTCGTGCTGACGACAGGCATGCTCTGGCATATGGCGGGCCGCAAACATATCGACCTCAAGGTGATCAAGGAACGGCAGCCGCTCTTCGTCACCATGAGCGACGGCAGCATCCAGAACAAGTTCACGGTGAAGGTGGCCAACATGACCGCCGAGGACCAGACCTATACCCTGCGTATCGAGGGGCTGCCCAAGGCGTCACTCGTACTTCAGGAAGAGAAGCTTCGCGTAAGGGCGGGGCAGGTAACCCCCTACATCGTCTTCGTCAAGCTGGGCGGCGACGACCTTCAGGGGGCCAGTCAGAAGTTCAGCTTCGTGCTGGAAGATGTAAACAGCCCGGAACAGAGGATCAACTATGAATCGGTCTTCTTCGGGCCGGAAAAAGGAGCCACGCCATGAACAATGAGACCACATTCGACAAACCGGGACAGAAAAAAGAGCGCTGGTATTTCGTCATCATCGCCTTCTTCACGTTGATATTTGCCGCCAACGCCTACTTCATATGGGTCTCCGTTGACTCGTCGCGAGGCCTCTTCATTGACAAGAAGTACGAACACGGGATCCGCTGATGACCACTGTCGCCGAAGCCCTCACCTGCTATCACTGCGGTTCGGAGATCGCCGCATCCTCCCCCGATTCAGTCCTGAAGGCCGTAATCGCCGGTGAGGAGCGCCTCTTCTGCTGCCATGGCTGCAGCACCGTCTGCGCCATGATCCACGAGATGGGGATGGCGGACTATTACGGGAAGCGTGAGCCTTCGGCCCGGGGCGCGTTGCCGCTCATACTCGTGGACGATCCGTCGGTCTACGACCGGCCCGAGGTCGAGGCCGAGTTCGCGATCTCCGGCGACGGCGCCATGAAAGAGGTGTCACTCATCATCGACGGCATTCATTGTTCCGCCTGCCTCTGGCTCAACGAGAAGGTGCTGCGCGAAACGCCGGGCGTGGTAAGCGCGACGCTCAACTACAGCACCCACCGGGCGCGGGTTCGCTGGGACGAGTCGAAGGTGCGGCTCAGCACCCTCATCCGCCGCATCGGCGACGTGGGCTACACCGCCCGTCCCTACAATCCCGATGCAGTAGAGGCGCCGCGCATGAAGCGCAACCGCGACCTGCTGGCACGGCTGGCAATGGCAGGCTTCGGCGCGGCCGGTGTCGCCATCATGGCCGAGGCGCTCTACACGGGCTATTTCTCGGGGATCGAGGCGAAATACAAGAACTACTTCCACTGGCTCAGCCTGCTTCTGTCGACGCCGGTGGTCCTCTACGCGGGCATGCCTTTCTACAAGGGGGCGTGGCGCTCCCTGCGCAACCGCACGCTCAACATGGATGTCCCCATTACCCTGGGCGTCGTCGTGGCCTATCTCTACAGCATTGTCGTCACCGTCACGGGGGTCGGCGAGGTCTACTTCGACTCCGCCACCATGTTCCTCTTCATCATCCTCGTGGGGCGGTACTTTGAGGGCGCCGCCATGCGCCGGGCCGGCGAAGTCACCGAGCGGCTCGCCCATCTCGGCAGCCGGACCGCCACCGTGGTCCGGGGCGACGAGCGGGTCACCGTCCCCATCCGCGAAGTATTGGTCGGCGACCTGGTCGAGGTGAAGCCGGGCGAGAAGGTCCCCGCCGACGGCGTCATCGCCTCCGGGGCATCGTGGCTCGACGAGTCGATGCTCACCGGCGAGAGCAGGCCCATAAGCAAGGAGTCGGGCTCATCCGTCACCGGCGGCACCCTCAACGGCGACGGGGCCTTCATATTCCGCGTAACCAAAGTCGGCGCCGATACCGCGCTGGCGAAGATCACCCGGCTGGTCGAGGAGGCCCAGGGACTCAAGGCCCGCTTCCAGGCAACCGCCGACAGCATCTCGGTCTGGTTTGTAGGTGGTATACTAATTCTTGCGGCCATCGCCTTTGCCTGGTGGTTCCCGACCGATCCGGTCAAAGGGGTTCAAATCGCCGTGGCTATCCTCATCATCACCTGCCCATGCGCCCTGGCCCTGGCCATGCCCACGGCGGTCATCGTTGCCACAGGAGCGGGTGCAAAAAAAGGAATACTCATCAAGGGCGGCGAAGTGCTTGAGAAGGCCGCCGGCATCACCCACGTGGTGCTCGACAAGACCGGCACCATTACCGAAGGAAAGATGCGGGTCGCCGACGTTATTGCCCACAGTACCGACGCCCGGCGCTCACTCCTCTCCGTAGCCGCGGCGCTGGAGCGCTCCGCCGAACACCCCATAGCCAGGGCCGTTATCCGCAAGGCCGCCGAAGAGGGAGTTTCGGTGCCGGAGGTGGAGTACTTCAAGGCGTGGCCCGGCCGGGGCGTGAGCGGCATCCATCGCGGTGAACATGCCGTGGCCGGGACCGCTGCATTTATGGAGGCGCAGGGGGTAGCGATCCCCGAGTCCGTAAAGACTGCCACCGACAAGTTGGCGCAGGAAGGAAAGACCCTCGTCCATGTCGCCCTTGATGGCAGGCACCTCGGTGTCATCGCCGTCGCCGACACCGTACGCAGGGAATCAGCCGCTACGGTAGCAGCCCTGAAGCAGATGGGGCTCAAAGTGACGCTGCTGACCGGCGATATCCAGGGCGCGGCTGAGGCGGTGGCGCGGCAGGTAGGGATAGATAAGGTAATCGCGGGCGTGCTGCCGCAGGACAAGGAGAAGGTCATCGGCGAACTGATGGCCGCGGGTGACCGCGTCGCCATGGTCGGCGACGGCATCAACGACGCCCCTGCCCTGGCGAGGGCCGACGTGGGGATCGCCCTTGGCTCCGGCTCCGACGTGTCGGTGGAGACCGCCGACGTGGTGCTTCTCTCCCGCCGCATCGATTCAGTGGCCGAGGCCCTGACCCTCTCCCGCACCACCTTCAGGGTGATACGGCAGAACCTCTGGCTCTCGGCGCTCTATAACGGTATTGCCGTGCCGCTGGCCTTCCTCGGCTTCGTCATCCCCGTGGTGGCCGCTATCGCCATGCCGCTCAGTTCGCTGGTAGTAGTAGGGAATGCGCTGCGGATTGGACGGTCAGGAAAAGCCCACCCTCACCCTGGCCCTCTCCCTGAAGGAGAGGGAAGATCTGCCTCCCTCCCTTTCAAGGGGAGGGTAGGGGTGGGGATGGGGCTAATAGGCGAATCGAACACTTAACACTTGAGGTATTCATCATGGAAATCATCTTCATCATCATGCCGATCGCACTCTTCATAGGTCTTCTCTTCTTTGCCGCCCTCATGTGGGCCATCAAAAGCGGTCAGTGGGACGACCTCGTCCGCCCCGCTCACAGGATTCTGGACGATGACGATGACGACAAGAAAGTCGAAGGCAAGCAATCCCCTTTTCCACCCGGTTCCACCCATGGCCGGTTGGCCCGTTAAACGGCCGACCGGTTTGCTTCTCCCTTCCCTTTAACTTGGCCCGGTTGTGAAGACGACCGGGCATTTTTTTTCGCAACTATGCTACACTCCTCCGCCATGGAAACCTATCTCCTCCTCTTCGTCGCCGGATTCATCGGAAGCCTCCACTGTATGGGCATGTGCGGCGGCATCGTTTCCACCTACTCCCTCTGCATGGAGCGGGCCGGGGCCGGGCGCGGGCAGGGGGTTGCGGCGCAGCTGCTCTACAACGTCGGCAGGCTGGCGACCTACACCGGCTTGGGGGTCGTCGCCGGGTTACTGGGGCAGTCGCTCACCGGGTTTGGCCACTGGCAGGGGGTGGCGCGAGGCCTCGCCTTTGTGGCCGGTATCGTCATGATTGTCATCGGGCTGGGCTACCTCGGGCTCTTCCCCAAGCTCCTCGCGCGGGAGGCGGGCGGGCTGTCGGCCTCGTTCAAAAAACTGGCCGCCCTCATGACGCGGCCCGGCCCGTTCATGGGGCTGCCCATCGGCCTGGGCATGGGGTTTCTCCCCTGCGGCCTTGTCTACGCCATGCTCATCAAGGCAGCCGGAACCGGCAGCGCCGTCGAGGGGGGGCTCGTCATGCTCTCCTTCGGACTGGGCACCGTGCCCGCGCTGCTCCTCGTCGGCACGTCATTCCAGAAGCTTTCGCAGAAACTTCGCGGAGGCGCGCTCAAGGCCGCTGCCGTCGCCGTCATCCTCGTCGGTATCTTCACCATCTGGCGCGGGTTCGCGCCGACACACGACCATTCAGGGCATATGCAGCAGCCAGCCCGGACAGAGCAGCCCGCTGATTCCGCACCACCCGCATCCATGGACCATTCCGGTCACGCCGACCATTCCCGTCATGAAGGCCATTCCCCCTCCGGCGAGCATCAGCATAATCCGTAGTTTTGGGCGAAAAGAGCGACATCAGTTGCTGCTGTTGTGCTGGATTTACATACCAAAAAGTGTTTTACAAATGATGCGGGGTTGGGTAGAGTTTGAGGAATGCTATAGCCTGTTCGTTAATATTGCTTCGCGCGATAATAAACATCAATCCTTGTGATTGAAAGACTACAATAAGAACGTGCAATTTAAACCCCAACTGGGACCAGGAGGCAAAATGAAACAACTCTTTGTTGCTATAGCAGTTCTTCTTTGCGTTGCCTGTGCACCGGCTAGGGAGAATTACAGTCAGGTTGGTTTTACTTCAATGAAGGAATACTATACGTATTACCCCAACCATTCATATTACGGGAGTCGTCTTAGAAGCGAGGATTGGGCTGCTTTTCGCAGTCAATTCCCGGAGTTCTGGAATACAAAGGAAGGTCTTAAC
>JAOUDF010000021.1 GCA_029859385.1 Nitrospirota bacterium | reverse complement strand
GCCCAGTGAGCCTTTGGGCGGGGAGCTGATCAACTTCAAGCAGATCAGGGGAGGAGACATCTATTTCCCGGCCTTCAACCGGAACTCGCTGGAGCCGATCAGGGCCGCTTTCGACCGCGACCAGAACGCCCTGGCAGGGTCCGCCGAGAACCTGGGCGGAGAGAAGTTGAACCTGGGCGACCTGAGCTACCGCATCCCCGTCTTTCCCAAACTTCCGCTTACGGTCGTACTTTACGAGGGGGAAGGCTGCATGATCCCCTCCGCCGCCAACATACTTTTTGACAGCACCGCCCCGGCCATCATGGACCGGGAGGACCTGGCGGCCCTCGGTGCGCTGCTTGCGGGGAAACTGTCCAGATAGTAGCGTGATCTGTTAGTTTCAAACCTTGATGCGGCGTATAGGTAACCTCTCCCATGTTAAAGTTTGCAAAATCCTTGAGTAAAGTTGCTTGATGTAACCTGGGAGCGGAAACTGGGCGAATGTTTTTGATAATTGCCTTTGTAGTTTTTCGCTCATCTGACATGTTCGTCTAGTCTGTTCCATAAGATACCGTTGGCGCGAGGGAACCGTGGCCCATTTCATCCGCAGAACTAAATACAGTTTGTTGATTGTCTTTCTGTTTTTTTTGAATTCTGCGGTAACCGGACATGCCGCATCGCTGCCGCAACCGGTGAGTGCGGTAGCGGGGGACTGGCAGGGAATGATGCACTGTTATGGCTATAACATCCGCTTTGGCATGCGCCTCGAGGAGCGAAGCGATGGCAAGATTGGCGGGTCGCTAGAGGCATCGACTCGATCAGTTGATCGAGGTAATGGGAAAGGGAGAACGGAAAGGTTTGCAGTTGTATTGCAGGGTAGCTACGATCCGAGCCTTGCTCTCTTTGATTTGCAGACGCAGAATGCGCCGCATCAGCAGCGTTTTGAATTCATAGGTGTATTGGAGCCTCAGGGTGAGCGTCTTGTGGCAAGAGTAAAATCACCCTATTACGGTAATTGCAGTTATGCGATTGCGGGTAAGTCGGAGATCAAGCGTGCTATTAAACATATCGAATCAAACTCGGATTTTGAGCCGAAGATCTATCGATCACGAAATCCTCAGGAGTGTGATTCCAGTGTGGTTGAGTGGCTGGCACAGGCAAATATGCTTGCTGGTCAGTCGTTGCGTGGGCAAGAAAAATATGCCGCACTCTGGTTGTTTGAGGACCAGCGGTTCAAGAAATATTTCGGGAATACATTTGAGGACATGTCGCGAGGTGACGCGGCGAAACTGGCTTTTCAGTTGAAGCAGGGTTGTCAGCAACAGCTGTTGGGCGATCGCCGAAAGGGGATGATTGCACAGTTTGCGACACAGGTCTTGTTTAACGCACCGGAATTGTCGCGTGGCGAGGCTTTTGTCTACCCGATTGCTGCGCAAATCGTGAGGGATTGGAAGTCGCTGGCCAAGGCGAGCATTGCGGAGACAAGCGACGTCGGTGAAAATGAATGGATAGCCAAGGCAGCGATGACGCAGGAGGTTACGGCCATCCTGTGGCCGGAAGGAGGAATGGGCCTGGATACGGAGATCATGCAGGCACGTCAGCGCACCAATTCGGATCAATTGCTGACGGAAGTCAAGCGGCAGATCAACGCCGGGCCAAAGGATTTCGCACATCTATTACGTTTAAGTGAAATCCCACTGGATGGCCGCGCAAATCGTGGGAGTCGCCGGCAACAGCGAGTGAGGGGCCGGATGGATAATGCATCTCCCGGCGTCACCGAGGAGGGGCGCAATGACGCCGCGGCGTTATTAACGCAGACTATTAATGAGCATGTCATTCCGGCGGCTCAGACCTTTGCGGAAGCAGGAAGTACACCAAAGGATGTCGAGACGCATTTGCAGCCATTGCGACAGAACTCTCAGCTCGTCTCACTGACCCGCTATCTTGAACCAGCCAAGATAGAGCAGATCGATGATATTTTCCGGACGAGACGGCGGCAACTTCTGGCGGGGTTTGCTGCAAGTGAGATGGCGATGTTGGCGGCAAACGAGAAGAGTGGTAAGGCTGGGCTGGATGATTTGGCGGCTGCAGTAGCGCTGGAGGCGCAATTGCAGAACCGCTATGGGAAGCTGTTGGATCAGGCTGAATTTGCCGAATTCGGTCGCGTGCGTGAAGAAAAGCGTCGAGCATTACTCTCGATGCATCAGGCCGCGGTAGCCAGGCGTATCGCACAAGCTGAAATGATGACGGAAATCGATGATCTGCTAAGGCAGTACTTGTCTGAAGCGGATAAGCGGACCGAGGCCGGTCAGGCGCTCCTGGCTGCACAGGAGGCTCGCCGTAACGTGGTGGCGCCGTTTAGTGCATTTCCCGGCGGGGACTATCTGAATGCGATCTATGCCGGTGACATTACGGAGCTGCGCAGGTTGGATAGGGCCTATATCGCAGAGCTGCGACCATTGATTGAAGATTCAATGAAGATGACGAAGCAGGTAACTACGTTGATTGGCGCTGTTTCCGGCGGAGCTGTTCCTAGCGGGCTGATCAATGATCTTGTTGATCAACGTCTCGAAAAGATAACCCTCTATCATAGGGTGCTGGCCACATATCTTTTCAACTATAGCCGGAAATATTGCGCCGACCCTGGAAACTGCACCTGCCTGCGCGATCCCGTGAAATTTACGGTAACAACTACAAGACCTGATATCGTTACGAAAAATCTTTTGGGTGTAGAAATAAGTCGAATTTATGGGTCGGTCGACCAGGATGAATATTGGGTTAATTCGGACTTTGGACGGCCGTTTCGCTATATTGGCACTATGGATGAGCACTCAGTGGGTGCGGCATTGACGGACAAATATTTAAATCAAGGGAGAATCAATAACCTGATAGCAGGTACTCTGAAGATGATGGGGCAATTCAAATGCGACAGTGCCGAGATTCGCCGAATGGAGAAGGGTTTATTGTCGATGTTTGATCGTATGAAATGACCGGTCACGTAGCTGAAGCCCGGCTACAAGGCGATTTTGCTAAAGAGAAATGATTGTCTGTCTTGGCCGCGCAGCAAAGTCTTTTGAAAGAGTCCCAATTGCCACAAAAGCCATTATCACCGTGAAAAGAGGCTTTAAAGCTTTGGAATTTACAAGAGAAAAAAAACCTGTAGAATCTCTCCGGTAAGACATTTCTGTGCGAAAATCAGATTGTGACTCGGTTGGTCATTTTGGGAAAGGTGCTTTTCAACTCGCTTTGTGGCAAGACGAGTTTGCGAGGCCCCTGTTTATATGGTTCAGATAGAAATTTAAAGCAAACAGGTCATTTGTTAGTGAGAGGACACCAGTGAACACCCTTCGTCGCCGGACAAAGATCGTCGCAACCATAGGGCCCGCTACCGCCAATCCGGAGATGATAGAGCGGCTCATCCGGGCGGGAGTCAACGTAATCCGGCTGAACATGTCGCACGGCACTCACGACGGCCATGCCGAAATTGTGGAGATGACCCGCGCCATCTCTTCCCGACTCGACCTCCCCGTCGCCATTCTCCTTGACCTTCAGGGACCCAAGATCCGCACCGGCCATCTCAGGGGAGACCAGCCGGTCATGCTTGCCTCAGGTGAAGAGGTCATCCTTACCGTCCGCGATGTCCCTGTGGAAAAAGGGGTGATCTCGACCAATTACAAAGCCCTCCCCGCTGACGTCAAGGAGGGGGACCGCATCCTCATCAACGACGGCCTCATTGAGCTTCGGGTAATCTCCTCGGACAATGAAGATATCCGCTGCAGCGTGGTACATGGCGGGCTGCTGGATGCGCGAAAGGGGATCAACCTGCCCGATGTCGAGGTGAGTATCTCCTCCCTGACTGAAAAAGACATGGGCGACCTTCAGTTCGGAATTGCACAGAAGGTCGATTACGTGGCCCTCTCCTTTGTAAGAAAGGCGGAAGACGTAGAGGAGCTTCGGGAGGCCATAGCGGCGAGGGGGGCTGATATCCCGATCATTGCCAAGATTGAGAAACCCGAGGCGGTACGAAATCTTGAAGCCATTCTTGCAGTTACCGACGGCGTCATGGTGGCAAGGGGAGACCTGGGGGTCGAGGCCCCGGCCGAGACGGTGCCCGTGCTTCAGAAGAAGATCATTCATGCCGCCAACGTTGAAGGAAAGATGGTGATCACCGCGACCCAGATGCTGGAGTCGATGATCGCCAATCCGCGGCCTACCCGCGCCGAGGCGTCCGACGTGGCAAATGCCATCTGGGACGGTACCGACGCGGTCATGCTCTCCGGCGAGACCGCATCGGGCAAGTATCCTGTCGAAGCGGTGGAAACCATGTCGCGCATCGCCCTTGAGGCTGAAGCGAGCCGACCACCCCGCGACCGTCGCCGGGGTTGTTTCCGCCATGAAGAGGACCACCACTTTGCCTATACCGAGGCGGTAACGTCTGCTTCATGTCTTGTGGCCGATGAGCTGGCGGCAAAGGTGATCGTGGCTTTCACCCAGTCCGGCGCTACCGCGCGACTGGTGTCCAGACAGCGTCCACGGACCCCGATCATTGCCTTTACCCCCATACCGGAGACCTATCGACGGCTTTCGCTGGTGTGGGGCGTCATCCCCCGGATGATCGAGCTGGCCCGCAACACCGACGAAATGGTTTCCAAGGCGGAAGACTCCCTTTGCAAGCTTGGCCTGGCCAAGGACGGCGACACGATCGTCATCATATCGGGTACCACTACCGGCATGAGAGGGGCGACCAACATGATGAAGGTCGACCGGATCGGTGACCGCAAGGGAGCTGAGGCCGGTAGAAAAGGGAAGTACAGGCGCTACCATCTCTACAAGTAGTGCGCCGCAATTGGTTGTCCCGCCGCCTCCAAGGCACTATCTACTTGCGTCACGCCCTTTTTTTGTGTAGATTCCAAAGCATTTTAAAGCCTTCACGCAACCGGGGAGGAAAGAATGGGTCTTTTCGAAAACAAGAAGGCAGTTATCTGCGGCGTTGCCAATGAAAGAAGCATCGCCTGGGCGATTGCGCAACATCTGCACCGGGAAGGTGCTGAGCTGGCGTTCACCTATGCCGGAGACGCTTTCAGGGAGAGGGTGGAACCCCTGGCTGCAAGTCTCGGTTCAAAGCTGGTGCTTTCCTGTGACGTCACGAAAGACGATGAGATCGACGCCGCCTTTGAGCGGTTACGCGATGAATGGGGCGGCATGGATGTATTGGTGCACTCCCTCGCCTTCGCCAACAAGGAAGAGCTGAAGGGGCGGTTTGTCGATACCTCCCGGGAAGGTTTCATGCTGGCGATGAACGTGAGCGCCTATTCTCTCGTCGCCCTGTCCCGAAGGGCCCTGCCGCTCATGGCCGGTCGGTCCGGCAATGTGCTGACACTCAGCTATTATGGCGCCGAAAAGGTGTTCCCCAACTATAACGTCATGGGGGTGGCCAAGGCGGCGCTGGAGTCCACGGTGCAGTATCTCGCGGCTGACCTCGGGAAGGACGGCGTCAGGGTCAATGCCATATCCGCCGGCCCCATCAGGACACTGGCAGCCATGGGGATCGGCGATTTCCGCGAAATACTCAACCATGTGCAGAGCCGTTCACCACTGAACAAGAATGTGACGGCCGACGAGGTCGGCAAGACCGCCGTCTACTTGTGCAGCGACCTGGCCAGTGGGGTGACCGGAGAGGTTATCCACGTCGACGCCGGTTACCATGTAATAGGAATGTGAGAGGAGGCAGTGATGAAAAAGCTCGTGCATATTTTTCTTGTCGTTTTCAGTCTCTCTGCCCTGGTCGGTTGCGCGACCCCGAGCGGCAAGTCCGTAGGCGAGGCCATCGACGACAGCGCCATCGTGGCCAAGGCCAATGTCGAGATATTCAACGATCCTGAGCTCAAGGTATTGAGGGTCAATGTCGACAGCTATCGCGGCGTGGTCACCCTTTCCGGCAGAGTCGATTCGAAGGAACAGGAAAAGCGCGCCATGGAGATCGTCCAGAAGGTAAAGGGGGTCAGTGAGGTGCGCTCGACCCTGGTTGTATCGCCAAACTAGGGAGTAACGTTGCTTCTTTCAGGCAGGTCATTTCTCATTCGCAGGGGTATCCTGCTTCTTCTGGTTTTTCTCCCGGCAATCCATGGCTGCGGTAAAAAAGAGGAACCGCCGGGCCAGGGCGCTCCGTCGGTGAAGCGGGAAATCCTGGCGAGCAAAGCGGTGAAGGGCGCCGCCGCACCCGACTTTACACTCACCGACCTTGACGGTAATTCGGTTCAACTCTCTGCATTCAAAGGCAAGGTTGTCCTGGTGAACTTCTGGGCGACCTGGTGCCCTCCCTGCAAGGAAGAAATTCCCTCCATGGAAAAGCTTTGGCAGCGCTTCGGCAAGGATGGTCTCGTCATCCTGGCGGCCAGCGTCGACAAGGTTTCCGACGAAGAACTGAAGAATTTTGTCAGGGAACAGCGGATGACCTTTCCTGTCCTGCGCGACAAGTCGGGTGGCAAGCTGGGTGATGTGGCTGAGAAACTTTACGGAATCACTGGTGTGCCTGAGTCCTTTATAGTGGACCGGCAGGGGATCATCCGCGAGAAAATCATCGGTTCGATCTACTGGGATGAACCCCAAGTGCTGGATTATTTTGCCAAGCTTCTTGAGTCGTAGCGGTCAGGGCGAGAGAAGGTTGACCAGTTCTCTGTTGTGCCGGTCCTTCACGCTATCCAGCGGTGTATCTCCGTCATTATCCTTGATGTTTCTGTCGGCTCCCTGTTCCACCAGCAGTCGGGAAATTGCGGCATTACCCGCGTGGGCTGCCGCATGAAGGGGTGTTGACCCGTCCCGCGTGCGCCGGTTCAGATCGGCGCCATGTTTTACCATGAGCCTTGCCACGGGCTCGTGGCCCATCATCGCCGCCATATAAAGCGGTGTCACGCCGTTTCCATCTCCTTCATCAATAGCAGCGCCGTGCAGAAGCAAAACTTCGACCGCCTTCTCGTGCCCTTCAAAGGAGGCCATGATCAGCGGGGTGACCCCGAGCTGATTCGCGATGTTTGGGTCGGCGCCGTGCTTTAGTAATATCGCTAACACCTCTGAGTAACCGTTTACCGTGGCAGCGAAGAGCGATGTGGCCCCGGCATTGTCTCGAATATTTACGGAAGCCCCGGCGGCTAGCAGGAGGGCTACGGTTTCGGTATGTCCCGTGACCGATGCGAGGTAGAGCGGGGTCTGGCCTTGACTATTAGTGGCATCGAAGGAAATACCCTGCGCCAGCAGTGTTTTGACCGCATCGTTCTTCCCCCGGACGGCGGCCATGTGAAGGGGCTCTGTGTCGTTGGCCGTATTCGGCCTGCTGCCCGATGCGCACCCTGAAGCGAGCAGGATGAGCAGCGACAAAACAAGCGCATGCATGCGTAATGGCAGGGTTGGATTTTTCGCGAGCGCCACCGGTGTCATTCCCATATACGGTATTTGTTGATGAGGTAGCTGCGGTTGCTCCGGAAAACTTCGGCCTGGTTTTGCACCACCGCTTCGGCCTCCTCCCAGGAACTGGTCAAAACCTGCGTGCAGTAGGTGCCGGTACGGCCGTAGTAGAGGGGGGTCAGGATATCAATGAGGCGGCGTCGGTTTCTTTGCCAGTGATGGAAGGTGAAGCAGAAATCGTAGAGTATCCGTGACCAGAGGTCGGCCTCAATGGTAAGCGCCCCCTTTTCCTGCATGCGAGAGACGACAATTGACAGGTCTTCGTAGGTCTCCGGCGTCAGGACCTGACGGTACATTGGCTTGAAAAGAAAATATCCGTCTTCGAATTCCCGCTTCATCTTGTCTAAAGAGACCGTGATCTTTTCCGGTTCGGATTTTCCGCCGTCGGAGGAGATGAGCCTCGCGTCCACGACGCCGGAGACTCGCCGCCATTTGTCCTCATAGGAGCCGATCAACCCGAACAGGGTGCTCACCACCTGGTAGAACATCAGGCCAAGGTCAGCGGCAGGGTCCTTGGGATTGTGTATCTTGTTGCCAAGGTCGACCTGCGCCACCTTGAACCCTTCGTTGACCGCCGTCATCGACATCCAGATATCGATGCCGAACCGGGCAACGTCGGTAAGCCATACCGGTTGCCCGGCATAATGCTCAGCCAGTTTCAGGCCGAAGGAAAAATCGCCGCCGATAGGCTGACGGATGTTGCTGCCGAAGATGGCCGAACTGAGCGGGTAGACGATCATGTTGGTGATGGTTCCGTCAAACTGGTGGCGACGGTACCAGGGTGCGCAGAAATCAGCTTCTCCGGAGAGGATCGGGTCTGCCATCTTCTTCACCCACTCCGGCGTAATACTCCTGAGGTCGGAATCAAAGACCAGGACGGCTTTGGCCTTCAGGCGAGTCGCGCACTCGAAGACTGCCCGGAAGCTTGTCCCCTTGCCGGGAATTCCCCTGTAGATCGTTACCTGTTTCTCTACCCCATCAGGGATCTTTTCCGCGTGAATATTTTCCCGGGTGTCGTCTACCGAGCCGCCGTCGGCTACAAGGATAGCCGTCTTAAGGTCGCCATAGTAACGCTTCAGGCCCTCGCCTACCTGCGACACCACAAATCCGATGGTATCATCATTATTATAGGTGGGAATGCCGACCAGAATATCGACCGCCCCGACTTCCTTGATCCAGTCCAGAGTTGGTTCTCTCAGGGATGTTTCATAATTCTTGTGGGGCGACATGTACTATCTCGTTTAAATGAATGATTGCTGCCGCAATAAATCGGATGATATCTGATTTTTTTAATCGGCATGTGGGTGAAAAATCTGTAGAGATATCCAGTTAAAAGGCGCTATGCCTATAACCAAAAACCATTGCGCAGCAAAAATAACAAGCAGCAAATTTAGTATAATGTAATATTTCTGGCTGCCGATAACATCACCATTGACACGGTTAATCAGGATAAAAATAATCGTATTCGACTTGGTTAAGGGCTGGGGCCGCACAATTGAAGGAGGTAGGTGATGCTTAATAACGTCAAGGTTCGCGGAAAGTTGATGGTCATAATTGGTCTGTTTGTGACGGTACTGGCGGGCGTATCCTTTGCCGGCTGGATGGGGATGTCGCAGATAAATCACCTGCTCGACGAGATGTATAATGAACATTATAAGGTGACGACCGATATCATGACGATTCAGGCCAACCTGATATCCAGCAGGCTCGATCTTGTGGTGATGATCGGGGCGACGGACAAGGAGGTCCTGGACAAGGGCAAAGCCACCATTGAGGCGAGGAGGCAGGAGAATAAAAAGGTAATGGATGGCCTGCTGGCGAAGGATCTTCCCGCGGACATGCGCAAGGCTCTCGATGAGTTGAATCAGGCCTGGGGTGCTTTTGCCGAAACCCGCGACACCCAGCTCATCCCCTTCCTGTATGAAGGGAAAAAAGACGAGGCCAAGGCCCTGGCAACAGGGGTTCAGGCGGAGCGCTATAAAAAGATGACCGGCATCATGGATGCTCTGGTTGCCAATGAAACGAAGGAGGCGGAAGAAGCAGAGCAAGAGGCGGAGAAAGATTTCAACCGAGCCATCTGGATGCTGGTTCTGGTCTCTCTGATCGGTACCCTGGTTGGGATCGGTATATCGATGTCGATTGCCGGCAGTCTTGCGAAGGGGATCGGCGGTGTAGTGAAGGTTGCGGAAGCCATGGCCGGAGGCGACCTGACCCAGCAGGCGGAGGTGCATTCAACCGATGAGATAGGTGTTCTTGGCAATGCCTTCAACAAGATGGCCGGTGACCTGAGGGCGGTACTCCGTAAGGTTCTGGAGACGTCGAACCAGGTAGGCGAACAGAGCAAACAGCTTTCATCAGCAGCGGGCCAGGTAGGCCAGGCCTCGGGGCAGGTGGCAGGGGCCATTCAGCAGGTAGCCAGTGGAGCCTCGGAACAGACCAAGACCGTCGGCAAGGTGACTGATTCGGTAGAGGGGCTGAAGAACGCCGTGGACCAGGTGGCGAAAGGGGCGTCGGAGCAGGCACGGGATGTTGCCACGGCTAATACCCGTATTCAGGCCCTTTCACAGGCGGTGAACCAGGTAGCCAACGGCTCCCAGGAACAGAGCCGGAGCGTCACCTCGGCAGCCCAGGCGGTGCAGGAAGTAACGTCGAACATCGAAGATATCGCCCAGGGCGCCAAGAAGGTAGAAGCCGCCTCCACCGAGGCGCAGCAGACCGCCAACAGCGGGGCAGTGTCGGTGCGCAACGCCGTAGCGAGCATGGAGAAGATCCGCCGGGTCGTCGATATCTCGGGAGAGAAGATCCAGGAGCTTGGGGTCAACAGCCAGCAGATCGGTGAGATTATCCAGGTGATCGACGAGATCGCCGACCAGACCAACCTGCTGGCCCTCAATGCGGCCATCGAGGCAGCCCGCGCCGGAGAGCACGGCAAAGGTTTCGAGGTGGTAGCCGAAGAGGTGCGCAAGCTGGCCGAGCGTTCGAGCAAGGCGACCAAGGAGATCGCCAAGCTGATCACGACGATCCAGAAGGGGACCGCCGACGCGGTGTCGTCGATGCAACAGGCAACTACCGAGGTGGCCAGCGGGGCCGAGACGGCGCAGCAGGCAGGCCAGGCCCTGGGAGACATCCTCAAGGCGGTGGAAGAGACCAACGCCCAGATCAAGCGTATCGCCACGTCGGTAGAGGTGGTGAGCAGGAACTCGAAGGAACTGGTGGGCACCATGTCGAGTATCTCGGCGGTAACGGAGGAGACGACGGCGGCGGCGGAGGAGATGAGCGCTACCAGCACCGAGGTGGTGCGCATCATCGACGGCATCGCCGGAATCGTGGAGAGCAATGCTGCCATGGCGCAGGAGATGGCTGCCAGCGCCGACGGTGTTGCCACTGATGTGCAGACTATCTCGGGAATCTCCGAGTCGAACGCGGCGGCCGCGGAAGAGGTATCGGCTTCTGCCGAGGAGCAGTCGGCGTCGGTGGAAGAGATGGCCGCCAGTGCTACGTCCCTTGCCGAATCGGCCAAGTATCTCCAGGACCTGGTGAGCAAGTTCAAGGTATAACAAGGTCAGCTTGAAGATGAAAGGCCCTTGTCGGAAAACAATCCGGCGAGGGCCTTTTTTTTGTTATTGGCAGCCTGCTTTGACAGCTCGGTAATCGTATGATAGCTTCATCTTATAAAATGCTCGGTTTCAGCAGCTAATGAAACATAACTGGGAGGTGGCTATGGGAATTAGTCGTCGCGGTTTTCTCAAGCTTGCTGGAGCAACGACGGGGGCAGCGCTATTTGCCGACTTTAATGTTGCCGGGCCTGTCAGGGCCTATGCCATGGAGCTCCCGATCAAGGGGGCGAAGGAAACACCGACCATATGTCCCTACTGCTCGGTGGGATGCGGGCAGATCGCCCATGCGAGGGACGGGAAGCTGATCAACCTCGAAGGCGACCCGGACCATCCCATCAGCCTCGGCCGCCTCTGCCCCAAGGGTTCGGCCACTTACGAACTCACCGTAAACGAACGACGACAGAACAAGGTCCTCTACCGCGCCCCCAACTCTCCCAAATGGGAGGAGAAGGATCTCTCCTGGGCCATGGACCGCATTGCCCAAAAATATAAAGAGACGCGGGATGCCTCCTTCGTCGAGACCGATGCCGACGGCAACCGGGTGAACCAGACGCGAGGGATTACCTGGATCGGCTCTGCCTGTTGCGACAACGAAGAGACCTACCTCTTCGCCAAACTGGCGCGAAGTACGGGCCTGGTGTATTTCGAACACCAGGCGAGGATCTGACACTCCTCCACGGTCCCAGGTCTGGGATCAACCTTCGGTCGCGGCGCCATGACAAACCACTTCGTCGACATGAAAAATGCCGACGTCATCTTCATCATGGGCTCCAACTTCGCCGAGAACCACCCGGTGGGCTTCCACTGGGTGCTGGAGGCCGTTGAGAAGAACGGCGCCACCCTCATCCATGTGGACCCGCGCTTTACCCGAACGTCATCGGTGGCCCACAAGCATATCCACGTTCGCTCGGGAAGCGACATCGCCTTCCTTGGCGGGATGATCAACTATATCATCGAGAATGACCTCTACGACAAGTTCTACGTCGCCAACTACACTACGGCGGCCCTCATCGTTTCCGACGACTATAAATTTGAGGACGGCCTGTTCTCCGGTTACGACGACGCGACCCGCGGCTACAAGAATGAGTCATGGCAGTATAAGACAGACAAAGAGAAGAAAGCGCTCAAGGACCCGAGTCTTCAGGATCCGCGCTGCGTCTTCCAGGTACTGAAACAGCACTACAGCCGCTATTCCCTCGACAAGGTCTCCGCCATCACCGGTGTGTCCAAGGACGACCTGATCTATGCCTTCAAGACCATGGGTTCCACCGGGACGCCCGACCGCAGCGGCTTCTTTGCCTATGCCATGGGGTGGACCCAGTCGTCCACTGGCGTGCAGAAGATACGTACCGGAGCGATGATCCAGCTGCTGCTTGGGAACATCGGCCTTCCCGGCGGCGGTGTCAACGCCCTTCGCGGCCATGCCAACGTACAGGGGGCTACCGACATGGCGGTGCTCTATCACGATCTGCCCGGCTACCTCGGCATGCCGGCGCCCGACCACAAGGACCTTGCCACCTATCTCGACAAGACCACGGCCAAGGCGGGCTACTGGGTGAACAAGCCCAATTTTACCGTGAGCCAGCTCAAGGCATGGTTCGGTGATGCAGCGACAAAGGCCAACGATTTCGGTTACGACTGGCTTCCCAAAATGAAGGGGGACCACTCCTTTCAACAGGCCTTCGTGGACATGAACCAGGGGAAGATCAAAGGGGCGATATTCCCGGGACAGAACCCGGCGGTGGGCGGGCCCAACACCACCTTGATGATGAATGCTTTGTCGAAGCTCGACTGGCTGGTGGTGAAAGACTTCTTCGTCCACGAGACGGCCGATTTCTGGCAAGCGCCGGGCATGGACCCGTCGAAGATCGGCACGGAGGTCTTTTTCCTCCCGGCGGCGACGGTGGTGGAAAAATCCGGCAGCCTCACCAACAGCGGCCGCTGGATCCAGTGGCACTTCAAGTCCATCGACCCGCCGAACAAGGATGTCGTCAGTGACCTCGATTTTGCCATCGACCTGGGTAAACGTCTTCAGAAGCTCTACGAGGGGAGCACGGCGGAAAAGGACAAGCCGGTGCTGGCCATGACGCTCAACTACGGCGATGATCCCGACAAATTTCCGGAAAATGTTCTCAAGGAGATCAACGGCTATGCCATTACTGACATAGTGAAGGACGGCAAAGTGCTGGTCAAGGCGGGAGAACAGGTCCCCAGCTTTGTGGTGCTGAAGAACGATGGCTCTACGGCCTGCGGCAACTGGCTCTACTCCGGCGCGTTCCCGAAGGAAGGGGTCAACAATACGGCCCGCCGCGAGCGGGAGAAGCCGGGCGAGGGGATCGGCGCCAACCTCAAATGGGCCTTCTCGTGGCCGGTCAACCGCCGCATCCTCTATAACCGTACCAGCGCCGACCTCGATGGCAGACCGCGCAGCGACCGGAAAAAGGTCATCTGGTGGGACGCCGAGGCAGAGCTGCCCGACGGCAAGAAGGGGAAATGGGTCGGGGTCGACGTCCCCGACTTCAAGGGCGACTTGCCCCCCGGCACGCCGAAGCTCAAGGACGGCCCCTTCAAGGGGATCGGCGGCAACGATCCCTTTATCATGAATACCGAAGGGTGTGGCCGCCTGTTTGCCGCCAACCTCAAGGACGGCCCGATACCGGAGTTCTATGAACCCTTCGAATCGCCTACGGAGAACGCCATCTGTCCGGTGCAGAACAGCCCCGTGGCCAAGGTCTACAAGACCCCCGAGAACATCCTTGGCAAGGCCGACAAGTTCCCCTTCGTGCTCACCACCTACCGGTTGACGGAACACCACCTCTCGGGCGTGATGTCGCGCAACCTGCCATGGCTGGCGGAGCTGATGCCGGAGCTGTTCGTGGAGATCAGCCTCGACCTGGCGAAGGAGCTGGGATTGGCCAACGGCGAAAGCTGTACGGTAGAGACGGCGCGAGGGAAGGTGCGGGCCAAGGCCTGCGTCACCGACCGGCTGAAACCGATGACCATCAACGGGAAAAAGGTGCACCAGGTAGGGATGCCCTGGCACTACGGCTTTAAGGGGATTGCCACGGGAGATACGGTCAACACGCTGGTGGCCTCCATCGGCGACCCCAATGTCTTTATCCAGGAAAGCAAAGGCTTCCTGTGCAACGTCCGGAAGGGGGTGTAAGCCATGGCCAAAATGGGAATGCTCGTCGACGTGACCAAATGCATCGGTTGCCGTTCGTGCATGGTGGCCTGCAAACAGTGGAACAAGCTGCCCATGGACAAGACCTCTTTCAGCGGGACGTATCAGAACCTGCCCGACCGAACCTTTACAACATGGCGGCTGGTCGAGTTCCAGGAAGTGACGGAACGCAGCGGTCAGATGAACTGGCACATGCTCTCTCATGCCTGCATGCACTGCAACGATGCCCCCTGCGTGAAGGCCTGCCCTGTACCGGGCGCCATGGAGCAGTCGGCAACCGGTTATGTGACGGTGGACCAGAAGAAGTGCATCGGCTGCAAGTACTGCATGGTGGCCTGTCCCTTCAATATCCCGAAGTACAACGAGGTGTCGCAGACCGTGGCCAAGTGTACCTTCTGTCCGTCTCGCGTGGAAAATGGCCTCACCACGGCCTGTTCCAAGGCCTGCCCTACGGAGTGCATTACCTACGGCAAGCGGGACGACCTGGTGGCTGCGGCAAAGGTAAGGGTGGCAGTGATGAAGGAGCGCTACCCCAATGTGCAGACCTATGGTATCGATGCCTATGGCGGCAAGGGGACCAATGTCATCTACGTACTGAAGGAGAAGCCCGAGTTCTACGGCCTGCCCAAAGAGCCCAGTACCAATGCGGTAGTGGTCTGGAAGGATGTTGTCAAGCCGCTCACCGGCCTGGGCCTTGGTGCAACCATTGTCGGACTTATCGCCCACGCGGCGATGAGGGGGCGGGACGATTACCGTCAGGAGAAGGGGGAGGTGGAAGATGAGTAAATTAGTCGAGCGTTTCGGGCCCGATGAACGGTTTCCGCATATGACGATGGCTATCTGCTTCATCCTTCTTGCGGTCTCCGGCATGGGACTCTTCAGCAAGGACCTGTCGTTTCTTACGGCCGTGATGGGAGGGCCTTTCATCGCCAAATGGCTTCATCTTGTCGCGGGCAGCGTCTTCGCCTGTTGCAACCTCTATTTTATTTTTCGGTGGCGGAGTTGCATGAAGATCAAGGAGCACGACATCGCCTGGCTCAAAGAGGGAGGAGGGCTTTTCTCCAGGGGTGCCCATGGCAAACTGCCGCCGTCGGGTCGCTTTAACGGGGGGCAGAAAGTCCTTTTCCGTGTCACCATGTCGCTGGGATTATTACTGGCGGTGACGGGCCTTTTTATCTGGTTCCCCAAAATACTGCCCAAGGCGCTCATGGCCTGGCTTTACCCCTTGCATGCCCTGCTGGCGCTGGGGCTTATGACGACGATGCTGGCGCATATCTACATGGCCATCTGGTTTGTCCCCGGCAGCTTCCGCTCCATGTGGGGCGACGGAATGGTTGAAGAGGCGTGGATGAAGTACCATCACAGGAAATACTATGACTACAAGACTACTGAATAGTGCCGAGCCGGCGGATAGCGGAAGGATCAACCGGATGATTGAAGCGGTGGGCAAAGCGCAGCCGGCCTATGCACCTTATCTTACTCTCTTTGGAAAGCTCCTGCAGAGGGTTGATGAGGCCTTTGTCTCGCATTCCACTGCCGACATCGTTGTCAAAGAGAGGTCGGACAGTTTTTTCGATTATGGTGACCCGCTGGTGACCAGCGAAGATGTTGCCGCTCGGGCGGCTGTCTTTGTCCCCCGTGTGCTCCCCGCTCTTTTGGAGGCCTGTGCCGAAAGCGGTGAGGCATCCGCGTTTACCTTTCTGTCTCGCATAAAAAAGGGGGAGATCACCGAGGAAACATTAAGAACCCTGTTGATTGATGAGGCGGTTGAGGCACTGTCTATAACTAACGAAGAGAAGACGCTTCTCCTGTACCTGATCCCTCTGATTCTGCGCCCTTATTACCAACGCATGGCGGAACCGTTTCAGGAGCAGATCATCGACCGCGAGGTGGAGGGGAGTCGTTGTCCGGTTTGCGGTACGAAACCGGCTATCTCAATTTTAATGGGAGAGAACGAAAGACGACGGCTCTTTTGTGACCAGTGCCGTACTGAGTGGTTTTACCCCCGCCTTGGGTGTGTACACTGCGGGATGAGTGATCCAGAAATGCTGGGAGTCATGCAGGTCCCGGGGGAAGAACACTGCCGACTCGATGTCTGCAGCAACTGTCGTGGATATATCAAGTCAATTCTCGTCGAGAAGATGCAGCGGCCCGTTTACCTACCTTTGGAATCAGCCGCTACGCTTCACCTCGATTTCATTGCCGACCGGGAGGGATATTCGCCGGGGCTACAGTGTTGAGAGCAAATAGGGGACAGGGAGGTAGCGCAAGTTAGCCCGGTTGCCTTTTACCAGAACTGCCACCACGGTTTGACGCCCAGAGCTTTCAGCGCCCGGAAGCAGGTCTCTCTCACCGCGACGCGACGGTCGGAAGCCCCCTTCTTTACGGCGGGAATGGCATCCTGCCCTATCTGGCGGAGAGCCTCAAAGGCCGTTTCCCGCAGCTTGTAGGCCTCTTCAAAATCGCTGCCGTCGTATGCCTGGGCCGCCTCGGCCAGAATGGCGACCAGCGGCGTTGCTGCCTCGCTCCCGCCAATGCGGCCCAGCTTTAGCGCCACTACCCTCAGTTCGTCGATCAGCCCGCGGACCTTGTCGTAGTCCTTGGCATGCGATGCCTCAAAAATTGACGCATTGAGCTGATCAATCTGGGTCAGCAGGGCATTGAGTTTTTCGTTGCCGGTGTTTTCAGTTGTCTCGGTCATGATCATTCCATAATGAGTTACAGGCTTGAATTATATAGGCAGGTGAAAGGGGCAGCAAGGCAAATCGTCCATAGAGATGACTCTACGAAGATAATGCTATTGTAAAAGAGCCCTGAGCCAACCTGCAAACTCTTGCCAGGGCAGTGCCTTATTCCTGGAGGGGAGCGGGGTTTCTTTCGTAACGCGGCAGACAAGAAGTCCGGTTTCAGCGGCATCGTTCCCCGCGATATTTCTAAATCGGTCTAATGGTTCCAGGTGTTTGACCGTCGGTGTTGCGGTGAGTTTTATCTCGACAGGATACAATTTGGCCCCGGCCTGAATGATAAGGTCGACCTCAAGGCCGTCATGCGAGCGCCAGTAGAATATGTCGGCCTTTCTGCCAAGACTTGCAAATACCTTCACCGCCTCGCTGACAATGAGCCCTTCAAAGAGCGCACCACCCATTGCCCCGGCGAGGGCAGAGGGAGCGTCCGGCTGGCGTGTGAAAAAACAGGGCAGGGCAGGGTCAAGGAAATAGAACTTTGGGGTTTTCGAAAGTCGTTTGCCGTAGTTTTTGAACCACGGTTGCAGCAGATAGCCAAGATACGATGCTCCCAGCACTCCGCCCCATGCCTTTATGGTAGGCAAGGAGACACCGCATTCCCTCGATAGTTCAGCCGTATTGAACACCTGGCCGTGTCGCGCCGCCGCCATGTTAATGAAAAGTTCGAAGGTGCGTAAATCATGGATATTCTGCAACTGCCTGACGTCTCTTTCGATGTATGTCTGGATATAGGAGCGCAGCCACAGGTCTCGCTTGTCGGGCGCCAAGGCAGGCTCGGGATAACTGCCGTTCCAGATAGCCTCTTCCAAAGACGTTGTACCCGCACCCGGCTCGTCCACGGTGAACGGCAGCAGCTCCAGGATACCCACCCGCCCGGCAAGAGATTCGCTCACATTCTTCATAAGATGAAACTGCTGGGAGCCGGTGAGGAGCCACTTTCCGTAGAGCTTGCGGTTCTTGTCGATGCGAATTTTCAAGTAAGGGAGAAGGTCGGGCGCGTACTGGATTTCGTCGAGGATTACCGGTTTGTCGGCAAAGCGGTCCAGAAAGCCGTTCGGGTCGGAGAGGGCAAACTGCCGCTCTAGCGGGTCGTCGAGGCTGACATAGTCAAACCGGCTGCCCATCTCGTGGAGCAGAAAGGTGGTTTTGCCCGCCTGTCGCGGTCCCGTGAGGAGGACGGCTGGAAACTGACGCAGGGCCTTTGCAAGCGTGGGCGCAAGGTGTCGCTGGATATACATGACGAAAATATAAAATTAAATTTTATATTTGTCAAGATGCGCACGGAGATTGAGTTGCAAAACGAAAATCCGTTGCATTACTCCGGGCGCAGTTTCATAAACCGCTTCTTCCCCACCTTGAAGACATACCCTTCGGCCTTCGCCGCCAGCAAATGTTTCGGGTCACTGACGCGCTCGGAATCCACATTTACTGCACCCTGCTGCAACAATCGCCTGGCCTCGGCATTGCTGGGTGCCAGTCCGGCCGATACGAGGGCGGAAAGAATAGTGAGCCCTTCGGCGGGCCAGGGGAGCCGGGCCTCTTCCAGCTCATCGGGGATGTGCCCCTTGGAGAAGACCTCTTCGAATTCAGCCCGCGCTTTTTGTGCCGCATCCTCTCCGTGGAAGCGGGCCACCAGCTCCATGCCGAGCAGCTTCTTCGCCTCCATGGGGTGGGCCGCGCCGGAGGCCACATCCTGCCTGAGCCGCGCCACTTCTTCCATTGGCCGATCGCTAAGCAGTTCGTAGTAGCGGAACATCAGGTCGTCGGAGATCGACATGACCTTGCCGAAGATCTCTTTCGGCGCCTCGTCGATGCCGATGTAGTTGTTCAGGCTCTTGCTCATCTTGTTGACGCCGTCGGTGCCTTCGAGCAGCGGCATCATCATGACCACTTGCGGCTCCTGTCCCCACTCCTTCTGCAGGTCACGTCCCACGAGAAGGTTGAACTTCTGGTCGGTGCCGCCCAGTTCCACGTCGGCCTTGAGCATGACCGAGTCGTACCCCTGCACCAGCGGGTAGAGGAACTCGTGGATGCTGATGGGACGCTGACTGCGGAACCGCTGGGTGAAGTCCTCCCGCTCCAGCATCCGCGCCACGGTGTAGCGGGCCGAGAGCTGGATCATCTCCTCGGCGGTCATCTTCGACATCCAGGCGCTGTTGAAGACGACGCGGGTATGCTGGGGATCGAGGATCTTGAATATCTGCCGCTCGTAGGTACGGGCGTTTTCCAGTACCTCTTCCTTGGTGAGCACCTTGCGGGTCTCGGACTTGCCCGTGGGGTCGCCGATCATGCCGGTGAAGTCGCCGATGAGGAAGAAGACCTCGTGGCCCAGGTCCTGAAAGTGCTTCATCTTTTGGATGAGGACGGTGTGGCCCAGGTGGATGTCCGGCGCGGTGGGGTCAAAGCCGGCCTTTACCTTGAGGGGTACACCGGTCTTCGCCGATTTCTCCAGCTTCTTGAGAAGCTCCTCCTCGACCAGGATTTCAACAGCGCCGCGCCTGAGGTATTCGAGTTGTTCTACAGGGGATAATTGTGATGTTAGCATTGCCACTACGCGAGGTCTCCCAATTCATTCTCTTCCAAATGAAGCTGTTATGCCCGAATGGTTTAATCGGGCATCCAGAAGACTGGATTCCCGCCTGCGCGGGAATGACGATTATGTGATGTTCTCCGCTACACGTTCAAGTACGATTTCTGCCAGTTTGTGGTGCACTCCCAAAGGCTTGCCCACAACAAACTCAATTTGCGGCCATCGGGCCTTGGCTGCCTCTACCTCCTGCGGGATGTCCCGGGCCACATGGGCACCCAGCGCGAGAAAGTATGGTATCAAAATAATCCGCTCCACTCCCTCGGCTACGCTTGCCTCAGCTGCTTCCATAAAGGTCGGGTGGGCCAGCTGAAGGAAGCAGCTCTTCACCGTGTACCGATCGTCCATTCGCCCGACAAGCCCGGCTACCGCCGCCACTTCGTCGTTGGCTTCCTTTACGCTGCTGCCGTGGCCCATCAGGATTATTGTGGTCTTCATGGCCATTACCGGTCAAACAATCCCGGCTGTTCCACCTCTGTCCACGGGAATTCAATGGGGTATTCGCCGTCGAAGCAGGCGGTGCAGAAGCCGGTATGGGCATCGGGAATGACTTTGAGCATCCCTTCCACGCTCAGGTAGCCCAGGGTATCGGCGGTGACGTACTTGCATATCTCCTTGAGCGAGTGGGACGACGCGATGAGTTCGTGGCGCGACGGGGTATCGATGCCGTAGTAGCACGGGAACGATGTGGGGGGCGACGAGATGCGCAGGTGCACCTCTTTCGCACCGGCGGCCCGGATCATCTTGACGATCTTCTTGCTGGTGGTGCCCCGGACGATGGAGTCGTCCACCACGACCACTCGCTTTCCTTCCAGAAGGTCACGGACGGCGTTGAGCTTGATCTTGACGCCGAAGTGGCGGATCGATTGTTGCGGTTCAATGAAGGTCCTGCCTACGTAGTGGTTCCGGATGAGGCCGAAGTCGAAGGGTATCTTCGCCTCTTCGGCATATCCCAGGGCCGCGGGCACGCCCGAGTCGGGCACCGGGATCACCAGGTCGGCCTCCACTCCGGTCTCGCGGGCCAGCTGGGCGCCGAGGGCCTTGCGGATCCTGTTGACGTTCCT
>JAOUDF010000183.1 GCA_029859385.1 Nitrospirota bacterium | reverse complement strand
CGTATTGCGGTAACGACCCGAGTCGTCGCCGTTTCTGGTCTTGGTATGACAGACCTCGCACGGCCCGTTGCCCGGCGTGGTCTTGGTGGCATAGGAGAAGTCGGCCTGGCCCGTGGTGTTCCTGAAGTCAACGGTCTTCTCCCCGCTGTTTGGGGTTTTTATAACCGGGCGGATCAGGAAGATGTTGGCCGTGTTGTGCGGGGTGTGGCATACCCGGCAGTCGATGGCCCAGTTGCCGTACTTCGGGCTGAGGTTCTGGCTGCTGTGGGTCTGGATGCCGCCGTGACAGTCAAAGCAGAGCTGGGAGGTGTTCTCCCGGACAAGGAGCTTGCCGTCACCGGAAAACAGTCCGCTGCCGTCAACGGAGATGCTGTTGACATAGACCCTGAAGGTCTGGGAATAGCCGTAGTTCCCGGCGGTATCAGCACCCTTGGCCTGGATGGTGTGGTAGCCGGTGGCGCCCGGCGTCCAGTCATAGTAGTAGTTGCCGCTCACGTTGGGGTTGGCGGTGACGGTATTCTCGGCGCCGTTCACGATGATCCTGAGGGTGGCGGCGTTGAGGGCCACCCGGTCGTAGGCGGCGATTTCAATACGTACCGGGTAAGTGGCATTTCCACTCACCGTAGCACCATCCATCGGCCGGAAGATGGTCAAGGTCGGCGGGAAAACATCGGCACTGCCGCAGGCCGGGGTACTCAGCGTGGTATTTTGCGGGTTGCTCCCGCTCACCCCGTCGGCATCGGTCCAGGTTACCCGGACATCGTAGGAGGTGGAGGCGGACAGCCCGGCGATACCGGTGATATAACAGGTCCGCGGCGACCCGCCAGTAACAGCGGAACAGGCGGTCGACCATGTGGCATCGGCCGTCTTCTTGAACTCCACCAGGGTCGAACTGTCGCCGTCCTGATCGCCGGTGTAGGCGGCCCTGACGCTGAGCTGACGGCAATTGCTGTTGTCCACACTTAACGTATCGACGGTGGTGCCACGGGTGAGACAACCAGCCAGGGTCTTGTAGGGCGACGGGTCGGGCGTCGTAAGGGGGTTGAGCCCCGAAATGCCGTCGGCATCGCTGAAGGTGGCCTTGAAGAAATAGGTGGTGTTCGTCACCAGCCCCGTTACCGCGCAGGTCCGGGGCGACGCGCCTGCTACGGCCCCGCAGCCGGGGGCGGCGGCCCAGGCGGTGCCGTCGGTGCTGTAATGGAAGGCCGTCGTGCCGTTGTCGTTGCCGTCGTTGTCAAAGGACGCGCTCACCGTTACCTGGTTGCAGTCGTCAACGGTAGCGGTAATGTCCCGCGTCGTGGTGCCGTTGGCCTTGGTGGTATAGGGGCCGATCACCTCCGGGTTGGTCCCCGTCACGCCGTCGGGGTCGGCATGGGTAATCCGTATGTAGTAGGTCGTGCCCGCCGTAAGGCCCGATATGGCCTTCTGCCTCAGGAAATACTGCTGGTCAGGCGTCTCGGTGGAGAGGCTCCCCTGGTCGGTCCACGGCCCCGTGGCTGATGGTCCGGTCTCGAACTGGGTGGAGCCGTCGCCGTTGCCGTCGCCGGAGAACCAGGCGTTGGCCGTGATCTGGGTGGATGAATCGACCGTCGCAGCGTTGCGGTAGACCGTGAGCGGGTCGGCAATGGTGTAGACCTTTACGCCGGTTATCGGTGTGGAAACCGGGCCTACCTGTCCCATGTTGTCGGTAGCCCGGGCGGTAAGGGTATAGGTGTATGTCCCGTTGTCCAGAGGGAGCTGCCAGTCGTAATGCCATGAGAGGGTATTGTCGGCCCTCAGCCAGTCTTCCGTCGCGACCCATTGCCCGCCCGTCCAGTGGGTGGGCGGCACGCTGTCGCGCTCGATGTGAAGCTCCACCTTGTAGACCCCGTAGTCGTCGGAGGCCAAACCGGTCACCACATAACTGGTGCCGCTCAATGCATAGTTGTCTCCAGGGTTGGTGATACTCACGGCGGGCTGGGCGTCAGTACGGTAGGAGAACATGAAATTCTCGCCGGTGGTGGTGCTGGCGTTCATGGTGAGTTCCTGCCTGCCCAGCCATATGCTGCCGTTCCAACGGTGTATGTTAAGGTCAGTGGTCGAGTCGGTTATCCCGCACATGATTTCGTTGTCGCCGGGGCTCGAGACAAGCTGCACCCACTGCGGCTGGGTCGCGCCCGTAGGCATGCTGGTGTCGGCAGTCCAGTTGCCCGCACCCCAGGTAACGCCATCCCATATCCGGTAATGCCCCTTCTGCTTCAGGGCGGTAGTTCCTGCCGCGCTGGTGCCGTAGACCGCCATCGCCTTGCCCGACTTGCCTTCCCACTCCAGGTCGAAGGCCCGCTTGCCCGCGGCCGTCGGGCCATAGGTCCCGCCGGTAAGCTCGATGACCGTCGCGTCCCAGGCTGTTCCGCTCCACAACTCCACCTTCAGGGTCTTGCCGGAGACATCGTCAATCCCCATGAGTATCTGGTTCGAGGTGGAGAGCGAGTCGGCCTTCAGCACCAGAAAATCGTTGACCGCGGTAGTGATGGTAGTGGCGCTGGAAGGGCCTGTCCAGGTGGTGCCGATATAGGTGAAGTACTTGGGTATGGCGGTTGTATCTATCCAGGCCACCATGGCATCCTTCGAGGAGCTTTCATATGCCACATCCCAGGCCTGCTCGGTAGCAGAACCAAGGGTCGCGGTGAGCACCGCGGCCTTCACCGTCCAGGTGTTGGTACTGCCGGTCCAGACCGCCGCACCCAGGTCGGAGTTGGCATCGGACCATACTGCCATGATCTCGTCGGTGCCCGGCTTGGTTTCCAGTCGCACCCAGCGGATGGCGCCGGTAGTCGGGATGGCGGGCAGCGCCGTTTCGTCCCCCCATGCGGCTCCGTCCCATACCCGGTACTTCAGCACAGTGCCAGCTGACAGGGCATAGACCACAATGGCCCGATAGGCAGTGGCGTCAACCTGGAGCGCCTTCTCATACGCCACGTCGAACTGTCGGTACACGTCGTTGGTCAGGGCAATCCCCCCCGCGATGCCGGAGCTCCATACCAGTCCGTCCCAACTGTTGAGGAACAGCTTGCCCCCCTGGTCCTTGATGGCCGCGATCCGTTTGTTGCCGCCTGCGGGCTCGGTGCGCAGTATCACATTACGCGGGCTGGTGGTGGTCACGGCAGGGAGGTAATACTCGCTGGTCCAGCCGCTGCCGGTCCACCGCTTATCCTTGGGGTAGAGAGATCCCGGCGACGAGTTGGCGGTGTAGACGATCATTGCCTTGGCCAGCATCCCTTCGGTGGTGGCACTCACCACGTTGGAGAGGTCCGACCAGTTACCGGCGTCGTCCTGAGCCCGGATGGCGAAGTAATAGGTGGTCGATGAACTGAGCCCCGTGACGGCGAACGACTCACCGGTCCCTCCCGTACCGGGGATGGGGAGACCTGAGGCCTGTGTGGCCGTGAACCAGTTCTCCGTCGTAATGGGTATGGTTGAATACCGGATGTCGTAGAGCGTTGAGTCGCCCGTCGAGGCGCCTCTGTTCTCATAAGGTGCCGTCCAGACAAGTTCCACCGAGGTCTGCTGAACAATCCCTACCGTGAGATCGGTAATGGTCGTAGGCGGGTCGTTGTCGGTACAGCCCGTGCCGCAGACAATGATGTCGGTGCTGGAGCCGTAGTCGGTGATGGAGTATTTCTTCAGACGGCTGTTGTTCACGTCGGCCACCCAGAGCATGTGGTGGTCGTCGTAGTTCACCATGCCGATGCCGAAGGCGGCAGTGGTGCCGGCGTTAAACTTGTAGGCGTCCGTCGCCACGCCGGCCGTGGTACCGCCGATCACCATGACCGCCGTACCCGAGGAGTCGAACTTTTGTATCCGGTGGTTCCCCCGGTCGGCGATGGCGTAGCCCCCCTCGCAGTCGAGCGCTATCTGGTTCGGGTAGCTCAATTGACCGACACCGGTGCCATAGGCAATGGCGGAACTGGTCGTCCATGAGGTGCCGTTGGTGACCGACTTGAAGTATCTGGAGCTGGTTGCAGGCGTGGTGGTCTGGTCGATGATCATGACGATCTTGCCGTCGGGGGTGCAGCTTACCCCCCACCAGTCGACGCCCGTAGTCGACATGCCGGTGACATCGCTCCATGAAGTGCCACCATTGGTCGACTTGTAGATCTTCTTGGTGCTGGCGTTCTGGTTCACCAGGGCATAGACGATAAGGCCGGTGCTGTCGCAGGCAACATCGACCACGTTGACATTGCCCGGGCTCTTGTTGGTCCAGGTTACGCCGTAATCCTTTGAGTAGCGAACCCCGGTGCCACGCACCGCCGTGTAGATAAACTTTCCTTCACCGCTCACCGCAACCCCCCATACCGGATTCCCCTGGGCATTATAGGTTCCGTTGGTCGCCCATGTGGTGCCGCCATCAGTGGATTTATAGAGGTTTGAGCTGGAAACGGCATACAACGTATCGTAGGCCGATGTCAGGGCCGCCACGTCCACGGCCGCCGCTGTCGGCGTCTTTATGGCCATGTTCCCCGCCGCGTCAATGTGATAGCCGTAGGTGCCGTTGGCGACGATCGCAGCACTGTCATTCTTGCCGTCCCAGGCAGTGTTGTTGGCCCCGGCGGTCTTGTTGGCCGTCGTATAACTGGCCGGGGAGAGCAGGTTGCGCTTCAGCACGCCAGTGCCGTCATAAATCCTTATCCAGACCAGGTCATTGGCGGCTACCGCATTGTTGAGCGTGTATGAGATTGTCGTCGACGCAGGCGCGCTCGGGCTGAACGGGCTGGGCGCCGCCGAAACGTCGGTCACATTCAGGGTGACGGTATAGTCGATGGTGACATAAAGCTCGGTTATCCGCAGCGCGACGGTATTCGCCTGGTTCTTGTCCACCAGAGCCACAAGGTTGTTAATATCGGTAAAGGTCCATGCCCCGCCGCCGGGTTTTGTCGTCCACTGGGGCGAGGTGATGGTGCTGTAATTATCGCCTGAGGTGTAATTGCCGGTTACCGATGTACTGGCGTCCAGCTTGATGCCGACCTGATACGTGCTGCTCGCGGTGCCCCAGCTGGTATCGCGGACAACCGCCGTTACCGACACCCAGTTGATGGTACCAAG
>JAOUDF010000020.1 GCA_029859385.1 Nitrospirota bacterium | reverse complement strand
ATCGACAAGAAAGGCTGGATATGGATCTGCGAACAGAAGGGAAACCGGCTGGCCGCGTTCAATCCGGTCAACGAGACCTTTTCGGAGTTTGATCCGGCCACCAAAGAGGGACAGCCTTTTGACCTGACCTTTGACGCCAAGGGAATCCTTTGGTTTGTCGATGCGCTGACCGGTCAGGTAGGCAAGCTCGATGCATCGAAGATACAGACCGACGAGTCGTCCATGTCCATCCGCTTTACCCCTCCCCGCAATCTTTTCAAGCGCGACTGATTTCTCACCTTCCCTTGCCTGGCGCTGTAGCCTTGCGTTCCCGGGTAAAAGTGTTCTGACCTTGAAGAGCCGGAGGCGCTATGGTATCATTCAAAGGTTCGAATATATCCCGGACGAAATCGTCTTACTGCATAAGAAGTTCTTTTTAAATTCAAGCGAAGGAGATCATGATGACCCTCAGTTTTAAAGCGTTATCGGTGGCTGCCGGTCTTGCGGTGGCGGTTATGCTGGGTTCGATTGCGGACCATGCCGATGCCTCGGACAAGGCAACCAAGAAGAAGGGGAAGCCGGCTATCGGGGATATGGTGACGGTGCCCGCAGGCAAGTTCATCTTTGGCCCCACCGAAAGCCAGAAGACCATGGAGCTGCCGGCCTTTTCAGTCGATGCATACGAGGTGACCAACGGCCAGTATGCGAAATTCAAGCCGGAGTTCAAATTCCCAGCCGGCCAGGAAAATCACCCGGTGGTTGAAGTATCGTGGTTCGAGGCGGATGCTTTTTGTAAGTCTCTGGGCAAGAGGCTTCCCACCGAGGAAGAGTGGGAAAAGGCCGCCAGGGGTACCGATGGGAGGATATATCCATGGGGCAACGACGCCGATGATCCCGACAAATGTGCCAATGTGAGCGAGGTCGGGGTCGGCGAACCGCTGCCTGTCGGTGAGTTCGAAAAGGGAAAAAGTCCCTACGGCGCCATGGACATGGGCGGCAATGTCTGGGAGTGGACCGCCAGCTACTTCAAGGATGACCAGCGTTATGCCATCCTGCGAGGCGGGTCTTATTTTGAGGATTGTTCATTCTCCAAGACCTTCAGCACGATCCGCAGCATTCCCGATGACCGCAAGGGGTATGTCGGGTTCCGTTGCGTAAAAGACGCAAAGTAGCTTAGGGGCAGGCTGAAGGCTGAAGGCCGAAGGCCGAAGGAAAGGCTTGTCTTTAGCCCTACCTTCAGTCTTCAGCCTTCAGTCTTCAGCCTGATTTTTTTGTGAAGGGCTTTCCGCTTAACAGGATAATCCTGCTGATCGCCCTGGCCCTTGTGGTCAGGGCGGTCCTCAATTACACCCCCCCCGTCCAGAGCCTTGTGGTGGGCGATCCCCCACCTGCGTTCTCCGTCAGCGTCGACAACAAGCCGGTAGATATCGAGACCTTCAAGGGAGCGCCGCTGGTCATTTTCTTCTTTGCCAACTGGTGTCCGTGCAGCCACGATTCTGCCCCGTTCGTTATCCAGGCGGCAAAGGAATTCGAGAAGAACGGCCTGAAAGTGGTAGCGGTCGGGATAATGGACAGCGAGGAAGAGCTCAGAAAATTTACCGCCAAACATGCGCTGCCCTTCCCCGTGGTGTATGATTCAAAGGGAGAGGTTGCCGGCAAGTACGGGGTAGTGACCACGCCGAGCAGCATCTTTATCGGAAGGGACTGGAAAGTCGCCTCGATCCTTGTGGGCAAGATCAAAACCTACGGCAGTTTGCTGGAAAGGGTGAAACCGCTGCTATGAACCATGAACATGCCCACCATATGGCGGAAGCCGTCACTGGCTCCATCGACGCCCTGGGTGCATGGTGGGGCGGCTTTTCCAGCTTTTACAGCATATGGTTTTTCTGCCTCTTTCAGATCAGCCCCTTCTTTATCGCCTTTATCATTGCGACTGCGGCATCTGCTGAGGGTGGAATCGGCGACAGGTTGAAGAAGACCATCATGCCCGCGCTGCTCTGTTCCATAGGATACATCGTCCTTTTTTCGGCTTTGGGAGCCACTGCGTCGTCCACGGGGATGGCCCTGCTGCGCTACAATAGCCTGCTGGGTCAACTTGGCGGGATACTGGCGCTGCTGCTCGGCGCCTGGTACCTCAGTGCCCTCCGTTTCCCCAGGATCCCCGATGCTGTCGTCATAAATGTTGGCGGCCTGTTCCTCGGGATAGCGCTGGCCTTGAGCTACAGGCCCTGTGTCACACCCACCCTCACCCTTATTTACAATCTTACGCAGAGCCCTGATACAGTGGCCAGCGGTACGGGGTACCTGGCGGTTTACGCAGTTGGCGTCTGTATGGGAATTGTGGCAGCAGCGTTAGCCCTTTCCGCGCTGATTCTTATGCCGTCGGGTGGAATAGCGGCGAAAGGGGCAAGAGTGGCAGGTGGGGTTTTGCTGATAGTTTTCGGCATCCTCGTCGTGGCCGACCTGATGACGGCGTATAAGGGGTTTCTTGTAGGAGGGCTCGTATGACGTTATCCCGCCTCTTCTTTCTCATGATGCTGGCCGTCTCGACGGCTATCTCGACGGCTTATGCGGCCGACGAAAGCCTTGTCATCGGCAGGATGAAGGTTTCCATATGGCCGGAGTACGATACCGAGGGCATCCTTGTGGTCTACGAGGGCAGGTTTGCCGACAAGGACCTCTTCCCCCGGCAGGTTACCTTTGTGCTTCCCAAAGATGTGGATGAACTGACCGATGCGTGCAGCCTCTCGCCCGGGGGTGAGCATTTCTGCCAGCTCTACAAGGTGACCCAGAGGGAGGATCGGGCCGAGACCCGCATGCAGCTGCCCTATGCCGATTTCTTCATCGATTTTCAGTATTACCCCTTCGAGCGCCGGGCGCAGAAGGAGCTGGTCTACCCCATCCGTTCGCTCTATCCTGTAAAGATTCTTGAAGTGAACGTGCAGCCGCCCCTCCGGGCAAAGGACATCTCGGTGGAACCGGCGCCGGACCGGACCATCGAAGCAAAAGGGTTCACCCAGCATATCTACGAAATGCGCGACCTGCCCGCCGGAGACCTCATGACGGTGAAGTTGCGGTATGAAAAAGACGATGACAAGCCGTCGGTGGAGATCAAGTACGGCGGCGGGATGAAGAAGAAGGATTCCACCCGGGCCAATATCGGCCGGGCCCTGCTCCTCCTCACCGGTGTGGTGTTGTTGGGAGGTATCGCCTGGCTCCGCTGGAAGGGGCAGAAGAGTTCAAAGGTTGAAAGAGATGGCGGAGATCAGTAAGGCATCGAAGATCAGGATATACCTCCTCTCCGTGCTGCTGGTAGGGGTTGTGTACGCGGCAAAGTATGTGCTTATCCCGGCGGGCGGCGCCGAGACGGTCATGGGCATCTCCCACGACCTGGCCTGCCCCTGCGAGTGCCCCATGGTGCTCGAAGACTGTCACATGAGCTGCGGCCTCTCGTGGAAGGACTCCATCGGGATGAAGCTCAAGGCCGGCCTTGGTCGCGACGAAATTACGGCATACTTCTACAAGCGCTACGGCGACGAGGCGCTGCTCAACCCGGTGCAGAGGCTCTACGGCAAGTGGTACCAGTTTACGCGGGGCGGTTTCCCGCTGGTCGACTCCCTGCTGGTGGTCGGGCTGGTGCTGATCTGGGGCGGGGTCGTCTACTACGTCATCATCTGGCTCAAGGGGATGAGGCGGCATGATTAGAAAGATATCCTCCCTTCTCTCCCTATTTCTCTTTATCGCGGCCATGGTCTGCGCTGCCGACAACCCCACGCCTCCTGAGGGGATGGTCTATATACCGGGCGGCGAGTTCACCATGGGGACCGATGAGAAAGAGCTTGAGGCCGTGCTGAAAGGGACAAGGGGCAGGGCAGTCTGGTTCAGGGACGAGACCCCTTCGAGAAAGGTAGCGGTCAAGCCCTTCTTCATCGACATCCATGAAGTGACCAATGCCGAGTACAAGAGGTTCAGGTCCGATCATACCTATCCCAGCGGCCGCGAAAACCATCCTGTGGTGAACGTCACCTGGAACGACGCCGATGCCTACGCAAAGTGGGCGGGAAAGCGGCTACCCACCGAAGAGGAGTGGGAGAAGGCTGCCCGGGGCGCCGATGGCCGCATATACCCATGGGGCAACGTCTTCGGCAAGGACCTCGCCAATACTTCCGAATCGGGGCTGGGGGGCAGGGCGAAGGTCGGGCAGTACAAGGTAGAACAGAGCGGGGAGAAGCAACCTGCCGGAACCACCGAGGTCGGTGCATTCCCCGGAGGAAAGAGCACCTACGGTATTCACGATATGGCGGGCAATGCCTGGGAGTGGACCGATTCGTGGTATGACAAGGGGAGGATGCTGCGGGTCCTCAGGGGCGGTTCATGGCTGGCCCCGGCGGTCAGTGCCCGGGCTGCGGTGCGCCTCGGCGACGCCCCCGGTGAGGTTGCCAACGACTACGGGTTCCGCTGTGCGAAAGATGCGGAGTAGGAAACGCTACGGGGACATTTTCGGGGCGTTCCCGGTTTGGCAGGTGATCAGGCTTTGGGTAACTCGACGACAAATGCCTTGCTGCCCGGTGCTCGTTCCAGAAAAAGCCGGCCCCTGCATCCTTCGACGATCGCCCGCGCTACCGGCAGCCCCATGCCGACCGTCCGCAGATCCTGACTTGTGGTAAAAAACGGTTGAAAGACCTTTTCCTCGATGTCGGCCGGGAGCGCCTCTCCGTTATCCTCAACAAGAAGGCGCACCGTATTCTCGCCCGTGGCAAAGGATAGACCTATCCACGGGTTTTCAACCGATGATACCGCAGTGACGGCATTTTTCAACAGGTTGAAGACGACAATCCGTAACTCCGTTGGTATACAGGAGATCATAACCGGATCAGCGGGTTTCTCCCATTTCACCGTTATATGCGCCGGTTCAAACTTCTGCATGAATATCTCGACGGTCTCATCGACCACTGTGCCGAAGTTGGCCTCGCCGCCACAATTCTCATCGCGGTGACCGCCGAAGATCATGACACTCTCCACGATGTCCGCCAGCCTGTCGAGCGACTTGCCCATCCTTTCGGCCTGAGTCATGACCCTTTCAGGCGCTCCCGATTCTGACAGATAGCGCGCCAGCGATGCCTGCCCAAGGGTCAATGCCGTCAGGATATTGTTGAAATGATGCCCCACATACCCCGACATCTCCGATAGTGTCTTGAGCTGGCTTACCCTCAGCCGTTCGGCATAGGCACCCTTGCTGGCCTCGAAGAGTCGCTTTATCGACAGATGCGCCTTTATGCGCGCCCAGGCTGCATCGAGGTCGACAGGCTTCGTGATGTAATCATTGGCACCCAGTTTAAAGCACCGCTTGAAGGTCGGCATGTCGCCGAGGGCGGTTACCATGATGACCGGCAGGTCTATGGGGGAGTGTTCCCGGCGGATCTCCTGCAGCAGCTCGTCCCCTGAAATACCGGGCATGATGATGTCCAGCAGGATCAGGTCATAGTTGTTTGAGAGGCTTGCCATGACCTGCGTCGGGTCGCTGAGGGTATCCGCGCTGATGCCCCGGAAGGCAAGGAGGTCCTTCAAAACAGCTATGTTAAGGGGATTGTCGTCAACGATAAGGACTTTTGCCCCGACCAGCTCTCTTTCCAACGGCTCGTCTGCCACATCTACCTCCCGCGACAGGGTTCTGCCTTCACGCCCTGTTGAATTCCACGTAAAACCTGCTTCCCTTGCCGGGCTCGCTTTCGAGCCATATCTTCGCGTCCATCGTCTCGACCAGTTTTTTTGTAATGGTAAGCCCGATGCCGGTGCCCGGGATATTGCCTCCCTCGGCCCCCAGGCGATTAAACGGTTCGAAAACGCGGGAGATCTTCTCTGGTGTCAGGCCCGATCCCGTGTCCTCGACACAGACCCTGACGTGAGCATCGGAGGAGAGCTCGCTCCATATATGCACTGTACCACCGGGCCGGTTATATTTCACCGCATTGCTCAGGAGGTTCAACAGTACCTGTTTGAATCTTGTCCCATCGGCACGGATCATCAGGCCTTCGCATTTGCACATGTTTTCAATGATGATGTCCCGGTCCTTTGCCATCTTCTTGACAAGATAGATCGCCGCATCAACCGATTTGCAAACATCAACCGGCTCCATATTGACCGTCATCTTCCCCGAGTCGATCTTGGCCAGGTCGAGCACCTCGTCGATCAGGTCTCTCAAATGCTCCCCGGCGGTGATTATATGCCGGACATACTCCTTCTGCTTATCGGTCAGGGGGGCGGCCGAGTTATATTCCAGCAGCTGGGCAAATCCCAACATGGCATTCATGGGGGTTCGCAGCTCATGGCTCATGCTGGCCAGAAACTGTGATTTGCTGCGGTTTGCCGCTTCCGCCTCGTCCCTGGCTCTTACCAGCGATGCCTCTGCTTTCTTTCTTTCGCTGATGTTCTTGAAATATCCGAAATGACAGAGCCTTCCCTTGTAGTTTACCGCATTGAGCGTAATCTCTACCGGCACCAGCTCGCCACTCTTTACCCTGTGCACCGACTCGATGAAGAGGTTTTTTATGTTCTTTACCTGCTCCACATGTTCGGGCAGTTTTTCATAGCTGAAATTAGGGTCCCAGTCCGGTATCCGCCAGGCAAGTATCTCCTCGCGGGGGGCGCCAAAATGCTTTACAGCAGCCTCGTTGACATAGATCATGCGGCAGTCGTCCTCATCGTCGATCATGAAGATCGGGTCGCCGCTCATCTCAATGAGCATCCGGAAGAGCTCCGCGTCCTCCGTTACGTTCTGAAGGTGTGAAGGCCTGTCCTCGTTCATGTAAACCTCTTCAGCGTTTCAAGAAACTCCTTGTAGCGTATCGGCTTGGACACATAGGCATCACATCCGGCCTGGATCATCTTTTCTTCGTCGCCTTTCATGGCAAAGGCGGTAAGGGCGATCACCCTGATGTGCGATGTTCTGGAGTCACCCTTGAGCCGTTTCGTGGCCGTCAGGCCGTCGATGCCCGGCAGCTGTATATCCATGAGGATGAGACCCGGTTGCTCCAGGGCCGCCATTTCCAGGCCTGTTTCGGCCTCATCGGCCTGAAGGACCTCATGCCCCTGCAATGAAAGTATCTCCACGGCCAGCTTCATATTGGTCGGGTTGTCCTCGATTACAAGCACCTTCATCGATCTATCTCCTTTTCCCGGATGCCCCTGATATCTCCACGACCTTTCCGGCCTTTATCTCCGTAAGGAAAACCGCATCGGACCCCTGGTGGTCTCCCGCCGAAAAGTCGAGCGGGATGCCCCCCAGATCAGCCTCTTTCATCGACTCGAAGGCGTTTATCAGCCCTGTTCTGGTAAGGTCCTTGCCTGTCCGTTCCAACGCCATTTTCATCGCCTTTGCCGTCACACACCCTTCAAGGCTTATGAAGTCAGGCTTTTTCGTGCCCGGGCTTTCGGAGATCACCCTGGCGCACTCCCTCACCACCGGGTAGTCCATGTCATGGGGCAGGGGGACCACCTGGGACACCATTACGCCCTCGCCGCTCACGCCGACTGTCTCCAGAAGCTGCTCGGTCCCGACAAACGAAACGGTTGCCAGCCGGGCGCCTATCCCGCGCCGCCGCACCTCTTTTATGAAGGCCGCAACCGGGGCATAGGGACCCGCCATCACGATGACGTCGGGGTTGCCCCTTGTTACCGTTTCCAGACCTTTTAGTATATCAGTCGTATTCCGCTGGAAACTCCCCACGGAGACGATCTTCATCTTCTTTCCTTCAATGGCCTTCTTCACGCCGTTTAATACGGCCATGCCGAAGCTGTCATCCTGAAAAAAAACTCCCACCCTTTCAGCCTTCTCGACGGCGGCGAACCGGTCCATCAGCGCTCGTGTCTCGTCGTTGTAACTGGCCCTTATGTTGATGACCTCTCTTACCGCCGGTCTTCTCAGCGTCATGGCCCCCGAGAACACTCCGATCAATGGAACGCGAAGCTCATGGACCAGGGGGACCGCGGCGGTGGAAGTAGGCGTCCCCACATAACCTATGAGCGCGAATATCCGTTCCTTCTCGATCAGTCTCAGGGTTTCCTTCACCGTCTTCGCGGGTTCGTACCCGTCATCGCCGGTGACGAGAACGACCTTTCTGCCGTTGATGCCTCCCGCGGCGTTAACCTGTCGGAAATAGGCATCGGCGCCGGCGAAAAAACTGTTGCCGAGCCCGGCGGCGGGACCGCTCCTCGCATTTACCATCCCCAGCCTGATCTCGTTGGCCGTTACCCCTTCCACGGCCCCGGAGGTCATCGGCGCCAGGAGCAGCAAGATGCTTGGCAGCCATTTCACCGTTTTCATGCCTTGCCCCCGATCAGGACATCCACTTCCCTGAGGAAGTCGTTTCTGGATACGGCGCCCTTGCTGAAGATGTTTTCCACCCTTCCCATGAGGCCGTTCCGCTCTTCGGCGGTAAGGATCTTGGCGGTCATGATCACCACCGGAATGGCCCGCGTCGAATCGTTTCGCTTGAGGTGGTCGAGGACCTCAAAACCGCTCATGTCCGGCATCATCAGGTCGAGGACAATGAGGTCGGGCCTCCATGAAGCGGTATATTCAATGCCTTCCTGGCCCGAATAGGCGCTGGTCGCCTCGTAGTTTTCTCCTTCGAGGTAACTGGATATGATCTTTACCGCCCTTGGGTCGTCGTCCACTACCAATATTCTTCCTTTTTCGCCGGCCCTCCTTTTTTTCATGAGGCTGCCCGCCAGCTTGACAAGGTCGAATCGTTCCACCGGCTTCGCGAGAAATGCGTTGGCCCCCAGATGTCGTCCCTGGCCATCCTGGCCCATGGCTGACACGATGATAACCGGAATGGCTGCAAGCTGCTTATTCCTGGCCTTTGCATCCAGAAACTCAAAACCGTCCATCTCCGGCATCATCAGGTCGAGGGTTATCAGGTCAACCTTGTTCTGGGCCAGCTTGTCGAGGGCATCCTTGCCGTCAAAGGCCTGCGTGACGCCATAGCCGTTTCCTTCAAGGTAGGCCTTCAATATCTCCGACTGGTTCTTGTCGTCATCAACCACAAGCACGACCTTCTTTCTGTTGTCTATATCTTTTCTCTCGCGGCCCTTTCCTCTCCGCTCCTGCCCCGAAAAGGCCGCCGGCACGGCAGAACGCCGATCCCTGCGAGGCGATATTCCATGCCGCATCAACGTCCTTATGTCTCGGATAAAGGCAGCGGCGCTGAACTCCTCCTTCTGGATTATCTTAAGGATGCTTCCATTCAGATTTTTTCTATCCTCGTCGGTGATGATCTTCGCGGTAAGGATCACGATGGGGATCGACGCCGTCTCTGCCCGCTCCTTCAGGGCGGTTACCACGTCGAAGCCGGTCACCTCAGGCATCATGAGGTCTACCACCATCAGGTCCGGCCGCTCTATCCGCGCCGTGTCAATGGCCTCCTGGCCGCCATAGCAGCGGATGACCTCGCATCCCACTGCCTCAAAATGGCTGGAGATGATATTGACCGCCTTGGGGTCGTCGTCCACCACCTGCACCTTGGTCCTTTTTGCCGCCGGATCATGAGGTATAATCTCGCTCATCGCAAAGATAACGTCGCCTCTGGAGACCGGCTTCTGGAGCACCTTTTCGGCGCCGACGCAGAACCCCCTCGCCTCGTCACCCTTCATCGATATTACCAGTACGGGGATTTCTCCAAGCTCGTAATCCCCCTTGAGCCGGTTAAGGAGGTCGATGCCGTCAATATCAGGGAGGATGAGGTCGAGCACAATAAGGTCGGGGAGGCTTTCGTGCGCCATCTCTTCACCCTTGCTTCCCGTATGGGCGACGGCTACGATAAACCCTTCCCTCTCCAGGCAGCCCTGGAGCATTCTGGCGGAGGCCTCGTCATCTTCAATGAGCAGGATAGTCGGCGTAAAAGCAGCCCTTCCGCCGGCCACTCCGAGGCCTGTCGAGGCAAACCTCTCATCAGGGAGGGGTCTCTCCTCTCCTTCGTCGATTACATAGGGGATCCTGACCGTAAATACACTCCCCTTGCCCGGCTCGCTGTCGACTTCGACCATCCCGCCGTGCAGTTCCGCGAGCCGCTTGACCATGGCAAGGCCGAGGCCGGTCCCCTCGTATTTCCGTGCCAACGAACCGTCCAGTTGCTCGAAGGGCCTGAAGAGTTTATCGATACCCTCTCTTGATATACCGATTCCGGTATCCCTGACCGATACCTCAAGCCACCACGCCCCATTCCAGAACTTCCTGGAACCTTCCACCGTTACGGCGCCCTTTTCTCCGGTAAACTTGACCGCGTTCGAGAGGAGGTTGTAGATGACCTGCTTGAACCTCCTGGCGTCAATGGAGATGGTCCCCAGGTCGTCCGCAAGGTGGGCCTCAAGGCGGATGTTCTTCACTGCCGCCTTCTCTCTCACGATGGCGAGGCTGTTGGTGAGCAGGCCTGATATGTCTATAACCTCCCGGTCGAGGGTCATCTTGCCCGCGTCGATCTTGGAGAGGTCGAGGATGTCGTTGATCAGGTCGAGGAGGTGATGGCCGCTGGTGAATATCTCCGATACATAATCCCGCTGTTTCAGGGTGAGTTCGCCCAGCATGCCGTCCTTGATCAGCTCCGAGAAACCGATGATGGCATTGAGCGGCGTCCGCAGCTCGTGAGACATGTTGGCCAGGAACTCCGACTTCATCTTGTTGGCCTCTTCGAGCTGAAGGTTCTTCATCGATATCTCATCGCTTCTCAGCTTGAGCTGGCGGGAAAGCTCCTTGAGGTTGCCGTACTGCCTGAGTCCTTCCAGCGATATGCCGAGGTTGGCGCCGAGCCTGTCGATGAAGTGGCGTTCGAAGTCGCTCAGCTCCTTGACCGATGCCAGCACCAGGACGCCGATGATCCTTTCCTGAAGCATGACGGGCTGCACCACGACGGCGTATGGGCGGATGGAGAGAAGGCCCGTCTCTATGAGGAGGGGGAATTCCTCACTGGATTCGATGAAAAGGGTCTTGCCCGATTTTACCGATTGCCCCACTATGCCGTCGTCGATGCCGAACTCTTCCTTCAGTCCTTCAGTCAGGCCGCGCCGGGCGTCAAGGACAAGCCGCCCCTTCCAGTCGTCATAGGCGTAAAATGCGGCACAGGGGAAGGGGAGCCTTTCCGATACCACCTCCAGCATCTGGCCTACTGCATTTTTCCGGTCGAAGGTCGATGCAAATATCGACATTATCCGTGAAAAGGCAGCATCGTACTCCGAACGACGCTCCAGTTCGGCGTTTTTATCGGCCAGGTCCTTTTCGGTCCTTTTCCGTTCGCTTATGTCGCTCTTGATGGCGACGAACTGGATTATCTCCCCCTTCTCGTCCTTGACGGGGGATATGGTTGCGTTTTCGTAGTAGAGTTCCCCGCCCTTCTTTCTGTTTATGATCTCGCCGCGCCAAATGTTGCCGCCGACAAGCGTTCGCCACATCTCTTCAAAGAACGAGGCGGGATGTTTACCTGATTTCAGCACTCTGGGGTTCTTCCCGATAGCCTCGGCGGCGGTATAGCCGGTGACGCGCTCAAATGCCGCGTTGACATACTCGATGGTGCCGTCCCTGTCGGTAATGACTACCGAGTCCTCCGACTGCTCGATGGCATTCCTCAGTTTTGCCGCCTCCCTTTCGGCCGCAACTCTGGCGGAGATATCCCTGATGACGCCGTTGAAGACGGCCCCGGACGCGAGCCTGGCCTCGCTTACCGCGATCTCCATGTCGAATACGCTGCCGTCCTTTCGTTTGGCCTTGGAGCGGGTGACCGACCCGATGACCTTCCTCTTTCCGGTGCCCCTGTATGCAGCCAGATACTTGTCGTGCTCCGAATGGAACGGTTCGGGCATGAGTATGTTGATATTCAGCCCGATGACCTCATCGGAGCGGTAGCCGAACATGGTTTCCGACGCCCCGGAGAAAGAGAGTATTCTGCCGTAGGGGTCGATGGAGATAATGGCGTCGGCGGCGGACTCGAAGAAGGCGTTCATCCTGGCGTTGGCGAAGTCGAGCTCCCTTGTCCGGGTCTTGACCTTTTCCTCGAGGTTTTCCACGCCGGCGCCGACCGATGCCGTCATGTCGTTGAACCTCCCGGCCAGCAGCATCAGCTCGTTGTCGGTATCGACCCTGGCGACGACGGAATAATTCCCCCGGGCTACCTCTTCCGTGTCGGCCATAAGCCTGTTTACCGGTACTAGTATCTTGCGCCTTACGTAGATGATGTTAAGGCCGACGGCGAGCAGCCCCATAAAGGTGAGCGCGAGCCGTACCGCCTTGAACATCGTATCGGCCTGCTGTCCCTCGTGGACCATCAGTAAAACCAGTTGGTTCAGGTCCTTTTCAACGTACTCGTGGAGCCTGGGGGAAAGGTCCGAGACCATACTCGCCCGCTCGGCCGGTTCGGCAAGGATGATGGCGCTCAAGCGAGTTTTGATCTCCTCGCTCCACCTCTGGGATGCCGCGTCAATGACCTTGTCCGTCGATTCACCGGAGAAGTCCCTGATCTGATATTTGCTGCTGCCGTATTTCAGGGCGGCGAATATTTCATCCGCTTCCTGAATCTGCAGCATGGCTTGACTGAAGGCGAGGGCCCTCTCCCTGGGGGACTGTCCGAGCGCGGTGGAAAGCGTGTAGGAGATTTGATAAACCCTCATCCTCTGGGACCCGGCGAGGTTGATGGTTTCCTCAAGGCCGTGGATCTTCCATGAATACCAGAAACCGCTGGCTATGAAAGCCATGAGGAGGATGGTTATTGAGCCGTACAGAAACGCAAAAGAGTTCCTCATGGGCTTGAATTTGCGTCCGGCAGAGGCAGTATTTCTGTCCATGGTCATTTGAACGACTCCCAGATATCCTCAATCTTCTTTGCGGCCGTCAGGAAGGCGCTCAGTACCTTGGGGTCGAAATCTTCCGGCGAGGTCCTGCCGTCCCCTTTACTGATAATATCCATGGTCTCGGCATGTGATTTTGTCGGCTTGTACGGTCGCTGGCTCCGCAGGGCGTCGTACTGGTCGACGATGTTGACGATCCTCCCCGAGAGAGGGATAGCCTCGCCTTTCAGGCCTTTGGGATAGCCTTTCCCGTTCCATCGTTCATGATGGGCCAGGGCGATCTCCTCGGCCATCCGCACGATGGGAGACTGGGAACCTGAAAGAATAGTCGCGCCTATGGTGGTGTGAGTCCTCATCAGTACCCATTCTTCTTCGTTGAGGGGGCCATGCTTGAGGAGAACGCTGTCGGGGATGCCGACCTTTCCCACGTCGTGCATGGGGGATGCATAGAAGATATGGTCGACAAAATCGCTGTCGGCGCCTACAGCGATAGCGATCTCCCTGGCGTAGTAACTTATGCGGCTGATATGTGCCCCCGTGTCGGTATCTCTATATTCCGAGGCCTGCGTAAGCCGCCGGATGCTGTCGAGATAGCTCTCCCTGATTTGCTGGTATGCGTCGTTGAGGGCCTCGGTCTTCTTTTTAACCTCGGCATCGAGTATGGTGTTGTGGGCCTTCAGAAAATCGTGATATTCCTTGATCTCCAGGTTGTTCTTCATCCGGAGCATCAGCTCCTGTATATCGATGGGCTTCGAGAGGAAATCGTTTACGCCGGCCGTGATGCCCTTTATCAGGTGTTCTTTCTGGGCAAGGGCCGTTATCATGATCACCGGTATCATCTTGGTCTTGTTGTACGATTTCAGTTTCTCGGTCGCCTCGAAGCCGTCCATTTCCGGCATCATCGCATCGAGCAGGATAAGGTCGGGTTGACGTTCCCATGCCAGGTCGATGGCCTCCTTGCCGTTGCCCGCCGAGATCGTCGCGTAACCACAATGCTTGCAGACCTCCTCGAGCAGCCGTATATTCTTCTCTTCGTCATCAACAAGGAGCACAAGTTTTTTAGAATTCATACACTCCCTCTCCGTTCAAATCCCCTTCAGGCGGCCTGAAGAGTAAAAGTAAACCTGCTCCCTTTGCCGGGCTCGCTCTCGGCCCATATCCGGCCGTTCTGTTTTTCAACCAGCTTCTTTGACAGCGCCAGCCCCAAACCTGTCCCTTCATGTTTTCGCGCGTAGGACGAATCGACTTGCTGGAAGGGCTGAAACAGCTTCGCCACCCCTTCCGTATCAATGCCGATGCCGGTATCGGTAACCGATATGGCAACCATTTCAGGGCCATGGGCCGGGCTTTCACCGGATCTCCTGGCCTCAACAGCAATTCTGCCACCATCAGGAGTAAACTTCACGGCATTGCTCAAAAGATTCACCAATACCTGCTTGGCCTTCATCTCATCGGCCCTGATAAAGGGTATATCATCCTCTATTGCTACTACTATCTCGATCTTTTTCTTTGCCGACTTCTCGCGGATAAAGATCAGGCTCTGCTCAACCAGCAACCGGACATCTACATCACTACACTCGAACTCGGCGGCATCGGCCTCTACCTTGCTCAGGTCGAGTATTTCGTTCACCAGTTCCAGCAGATGCCTGCCGCTGGAGCATATATCGCTCACATATCGCTTCTGGCTCTCGGTAAGGGGGTCGCCGATACCGAGGTTCATGAGTTCCGCGAACCCTATTATGGCATTAAGGGGGGTGCGCAGTTCGTGGGACATGTTGGCCAGAAACTCCGATTTGGCCTTGTTTGCCTGCTCTGCCTCGTTTTTTGCCGCTATCAGCGCGGCCTCGGCCTTCTTTCGTTCTGAAGATTCGATGGCAACGGCGATCAACCGGGCCACATTGGCCATAAAGTTTTCCTCTTCAGTACCCCACCGCCTGACACCATCCACCGCCTCGGCGCGCACCACTCCGGCCACCTTGCCGTTCATAATCAAGGCCACGTCAAAGAGCGAAATGATCCCTCTGGGTTTGAGTTCACGCTGAATATATTCCTCGGGGTACGGCATGTCGAAAGACGACCGGCTGATTACCGACCGCAGCGCGGACGGAGCCCTGAAATAGAGGATCGACATCTCCTCCGACAGCTCATCCTCCCGCACCACCATTCCTTTGTCATGCCTCGATTCTGAGCTGGCATACTGGTTGAGGCACTCGAGCGCGGTACCCTCGGCATTAAAAAGCCATATTCCGAAACGCTCAACATTGAGGATGTGCGCCGCCTCCGACGTGAGCCGACCGAGTGTCTCATCAAGGTCTTTCCCTGTCGTGCCCGAGAGGCGCAGCAGCACGTCTTTGTAGCGCAGCGACTGTATATTTTTCAACAACAACTGCCCCTCAAGCTCCCGCTTCTCCCGTGTCAGGCGCATTGCATGGAACCCTCTCTCAATTTTCTGGGAAAACTCATTGAGCATCATTAGCTCTTCATCCGCGAAGGCAGTAGAACGGTCGGAATATATGGCAATCAGCCCCATGCAAACATCTTCATCCATAAGAGGAAACACCGCTACTGATGCATATCCCCTTGCTACCGCATCTTCTTTCCACGGTGCAAAGACAGCGTCATTAATATTATGGACTACAGCGGGCCTGCCGGTGCGTATGGCAATACCGCCGGGTCCTTGCCCCCTTTCAGTGTTGTCCGCCCAGGTAAGGTTGAGTTTCTCCAGGTACCCAGCCTCAACGCCGTAATTGGCGATGATGGCAACACTCTTCGCCTCATCGTTGAGCGGTCGCCCGGCCCAGGCGAACCGATAGCCGCCATTTTCCACGATGATCGAACAGGATTTTTGCAAGAGAACTGCCTCGCCATCACTCTGCGCCAGTGCCTCGTTGCAGGCATTCATCATGCGGTTTATCCGTTCGCGCACCTTGCGTGAGGTGATATCGGTATAAATACCCAGGACCCCGATGGTTTCACCTTTTTCTCCAAGGAGGGGCATTTTGGATGTTTCCAGCCACAGTTGTTTCCCGTCCGTAACCGTCTGATGCTCCTCATAGCGCATCTTTGGGACCCCGCTTTCAATCACGGCAAGATCATCGGCGCGATAGCGTTCCACCTGCTCTTTCCACGACATTGCATAATCCGTCTTTCCGATGATGTCTCGCGGCGAATCGAATCCTGCATCATTGGCAAACAGCCTATTGCAGCCGATATACCGCCCCTCCCGGTCCTTCCAGAATACCCGGACGGGAATGGTATCCAGCACAGAGAGGAGCATCTTTCTGGAAGCGCCGATCTGTTGCTCCAGTTCAAACTGGGCGGATCCTTTCTTGTAGTGAAGGAAGTTGATATACCAAAGAAGAAGAATGGCAAGAAAGATGAGCGGGGTATATATAAAATAGACCGTTCTCTTAAGGTCAAAAGTTTCCTGCCCCGCATGCGTCAAAAGCAGATAGGGAGCGATTGCCCCCATTGTCAGGGAGAAAATCAACGCGACCAGAGAGGTGTTTAGTAGATAACGACGGTTATTTCTTTGCAATGAAGTCAACGGCGGCAGGGAGGTGCCAGGATGGTTGTCGTTGGTCGTCATAAGATATCTGTTGCGCAGGTGAAGATCGGATGATTGCTTGGCTCTCGCCCATTAAGAGTTATAGGCTAATCGTCATTTTGCGCCCGATCTTTAGGTAAAAATACAATATTTCTAAAAGAATCGAGGCCTGAGATATTGTCCACTCGATAAGGTTTTGCCGAACACTGGAAGAGGCGATATGCTGGAAGGGTTTGTTGTGAGGTCTGCCTGTCTTCGGTTATGCCCCCACCAGGCGACGCAGGTGTTCCGCCGCTGCCTTGTGCTCGGGTTTGTGGTGAAGGGCTTTCTCGAACATCTCCTTTGCATCGGGCTTCTTGTTCCGCGCCTCGAAGATGACGCCGAGGTTGTAGTACCCTTCGGGATTTTTGGGGTCGTATTCCAGGGCCTTCTGGAGGGTTTCTATCGCCTTGTCCCATTTCTGGTTGATGAAGTAGAACTCTCCCAGCTCGACATATTCGGCCGATTTTTTGGGGTCGAGTTCCACGGCGTTTCCATTTGGTATATTTTTAAGCATTGAGTAGCCTTTCAGGAAATTTATCTGCTCGCTTCATAGCTGGCGATTCTGTTGTTTGAGCCAAGAACCACAAGTATATCCCCTTCCGCTATCTTGTCGTCGGCAGAGGGGGAGACGCGCAGCTCCTCGGTGAAATCGGATTCTCCCTCATCGTTGATATAAGGTACCTTCCGGCGTATGGCAATGACCGTCAGCCCGTGTTTTGCCCGGATGTCGGTCTCCTTGAGCATCTTGTCGACCATCCCTTCAGCCACCGGGATCTCCACGATGCTGTAATTCGATGAAAGCTCGAGGTAATCGATGATGTTGGGCGCGACCAGGCTGTTGGCAACTCTGATGGCGGCATCCCGCTCGGGGAAGACTACCTTGGCGATACCCAGGTTCGAGAGGACCTTCCCGTGGATGGGGGTCACTGCCTTGGCGATGATCTCCTTTACGCCCAGTTCCTTGATGGTCATGACGATCAGGATGCTGGCCTCGATATTCTCTCCAATGCTGACGACGGCGACATCGAAATTGTTGACGCCTAAGGCCCTCAGCGCCTTTTCGTCGGTGGCGTCGCACTGTACCGCCTGGGTGACGTGGTCGGCGACGGCGGCCACCGAGTCCTCACTGCTGTCGATAGCCAGAACTTCGCACCCTTTCTGTGCAAGGCTCAGTGCCACATGGTGGCCGAACCGGCCCAATCCTATTACGACAAACTGTCTCTTTGGCATGGTGTCCTCGCTATAAGCGGTTTTATCCTACCTGGATCCTGGTTTCCGGATACCGGAACCGTTGATGTGCCTGGGTCAGTACCGCGGCCGCAACGGTGAGCGGCCCCAGGCGGCCCAGAAACATGAGCACGATAATGACCAGTTTCCCCAGCGGGCTGAAGAGGGCGGTAAGGCTCCGTGCGCCTCCATCGCCATAGGAGAGGCCGGTGGTCCCCAGGGCAGATGTTACCTCGAACAGTACTTCCAGATATTTGAAGCCTTTGTTGCCCTCGATGATGAGAATCATGAAGGTGCCGCCGACAAGGCAGAGGGCGCCAAGAAATACAATAAGAAATGCCTTAGCGACCAGGTCCTGGGGCAGTCTCCGGCCGTAAATCTGTACGTCCAGGCGCCCCCTGATGGTTGCATACAGCGAAAGCAGGACTGTCGCGGCGGCCGTGGTTTTTACGCCGCCTGCCGTGCTTCCCGGCGAGCCTCCGATAAACATGAGTACGATGATCAGGAAGAGAGAAGTAACGGACATGGCGCCGATGTTGATCGTGTTGAATCCGGCGGTCCTGGCGGCAGCACTGTGAAAGATGGCCGCCTGGCTTTTCTCGAAAAACGAGAGAGGGCCAAGGGTATCCGGGTTGTTGTAATCGAAGGCAAGCAGGAGGGTTGCGCCGCCGAAGGTAAGGACGACCGCTGCCCAGAGGGATATCTTTGCATGTACCGTAAGTTGGGGAACCCTTCGCCGCGCCCGGTTGTAGAACTCTGTTATGTTCAGGAACCCCAGTGCTCCCGCGACCACCGTGAACAGGATGGTGAAATTGATCACCGGGTCATGCTGGTAGCTCATGAGGTTGTCGGAGAAGAGGGCGAAGCCTGCATTGTTGAAGGCCGAGATGGAGTGAAAAAAGCCGTTGAGTATGGCCTGGGGTGCGGGGAGGCCGAACATGAACCGCACGGAGAGAATCACGGCTGCAATGGCCTCGATGAGCAGGGTCACCTTGGCGACGGCCTTGATAAAGTCCTTGACGCTGTGGACATTTGTCGATGTGAGTGATTCCTGTATCATCACTATCCGCTCGCGCACCCCGATGCGCTTCCCGGCCAGGAAGGCGAGGATGGTGGCGGAAGTCATGTAACCGAAACCGCCGACCTGGATGAGGCCGCAGATTACCAACTGCCCGAACAGCGAGAAGTCAACGGGGGTATCGCGGACGATCAGCCCGGTGACGCAGACGGCGGAAGTCGCGGTGAAGAGTGCGTCGATAAGGCTGCATGAATGCCCGGGTCGGGATGATATCGGCAGATAGAGGAGAAAGGTGCCCACAATGATGACCGCGGCAAAGCCGATGACGATGGCTTGAGCCGGGTTCAGTCCGTGGCCGGGGCTGTGGATTACGAGTTTAATAGGAGGTCACCATCCTTCCAACAGTTGCCGCCGGCGTCGCTTCCCTTGTCGAAGCTGGATGCGGTCGCGATGCCCGGTTCATCCCTGGTTCGTCCTTGACGTTACTCGAAGTCCTGTGGTACTTTATGCCTGCTTCGGGCGATTAGCTCAGCGGGAGAGCACTGCCTTCACACGGCAGGGGTCGTAGGTTCGAACCCTACATCGCCCACCATTTCAAAAGTCGAAAGGGGCAATCACGTCACGGCGTGGTTGCCCCTTTTCACTTTTGAGAAGAAGGTCCGGCCACCGGCTACTCCCTCAGCTTCTCGTCTTCTTCCTGCTTCGTCTTGCACTCGATGCACAGCGTGGTGACGGGGCGCGCTTCAAGCCTCTTGATCGGTATCTTCTCGCCGCACCCTTCGCAGATGCCGAAGGTCCCGTCTTCAATCCTCTGAATGGCCTCGTCGACCTTCTTGAGCAGCATCTGCTCGCGCCCGCGAAGGCGAATGAGGAAGCCTCTGTCGGACTCAGCGGTCGCCTGGTCGCTCAGGTCGGGGAAGTTCTCCCTTTCCGGCTTGAGGTCGGTGGTGATCGCGTGCTCGGCCTCGGTCAGGATCTCCTGCCGCTGCGCTTCCAGTTTCTTCTTGATGGCTAGAATTCTGCTATCCATTCGGGTCTCCTTGCTGCATGACGGCTTACAATCGCCGTCGCTGTCGAAAACTAAGCCTTATTATAGGCCGGAGAACAGGGCTTGCTAGCAGCTCCCCTGAAAAAACTGAGGGATACTAGCAGAACAGGGCCGATGAGTCAACCATGAAACGAATCCGGCCCACTTTAGCTTGACGCGTCGATTTGCGACGAGTAAGATTTGCCGAGTGGGGGCAGGCTGAAGGCTCAAGGCCGAAGGCTGAAGGTAGGGTTGGTCCTGGGCCTCCACCTTCGGCCTTCAGTCTTCAGCCTGCTAACCTGTATTGACTCCCATGAATATCTCGGTCCTCCTGCTGGCGGCCCTTCCCGTCTTCTATATCGCTTTCCGGTTTTACAGCCGTTATATCTCATCCGTGCTGGGGGAGGATAATTCCCGAAAGACGCCGGCGGTAGCCTGTAATGACGGAGTAGACTACGTCCCGTCCAGGCTGGGGATGGTCTTCTCCCACCACTTTTCCTCCATTGCCGGGGCGGGGCCGATCATCGGGCCGACGGTGGCGCTGCTCTTCGGCTATATGCCGGCCTGGATATGGATAGTGCTGGGCGGGGTCTTCTTTGGAGCGGCCCACGACTATACCTCCCTCTTTGTCAGCATGCGGGAGAAGGGGCGCTCCATGGCGGAGGTGTCCCGCGGCACTCTGGGAAGGTGGGGGTTTATCCTCTTCATCTCTTTCAGCCTTATCATGATTACGCTGGTGACGGCCAGTTTTCTCGGGCTTACGGCGACGGCCCTGACTTCGCTGGCGCCGGCGGCGATGCTGGGAGTTGACCCGGCGACAACCCCTCTTCATATAGTCGACTCGGGGGGCACTGCCATGGTGCAGATCGGCGGGATCGCCTCCACGTCGGTCATCATCATGACGCTCTTCGCGCCGCTTCTCGGCTGGCTCGTCTACCGGCGGCAGATGGACCTCTGGTTCTGCGCCGGGCTGGCTTTC
>JAOUDF010000182.1 GCA_029859385.1 Nitrospirota bacterium | reverse complement strand
GCCAGGAAGATGAGGATCATGATCGCCATGTTGGCGCCGTACTTCACCGACCGTCCGGTGATCTTATTGCGCACCTCATCGAAATTGAGATAGAGGGAAAAGAGGAGGCAGAGAAGCCCGATAAAGATGGGGGCCGCCGACACGGTGTCAAAAATGCCGCGAATGGCGAAGGTTACGCCTCCACCAGCCATGAGCACAAGGCCGAGTATGGACAGAATAATCGCGAAACGCTTCATCCTAGCCCCTCCATTTCTTCGATTCCAGGACCCTGAGGGTCATGAAGAGAAAGAGGGCAATGAAGTTGATATAGTAGATGATGTCACCCGAGTCCAGCACGCCCTTGGCGAAGCTCTCCAGATGCTCGGTCATGGCCACGTAGGAAAGTATCCACGCCACCGTCGGCCCCACATAGGCCGCCGAGAAGCTGATCATCCAGAAGAAGATCAGTGCGCCGAAGGCCACCGTTGCGGCGATGATCTGGTTTTCCGTCATCGACGAGGCAAAGATGCCAAGGGAGATGAAGGCAGCCCCCATGAAGAAGAGGCCGATATACCCCGTGACGATGGGGCCGATCTCCGGCTTGCCGTAGGCCGCGATGAACAACGGATAGGTCAGCGACAGAAGAAGCATCACGGCAAAGACCGTAAGGCAGGCGAAGAATTTTCCGAGAAGCACCTGGGCGTCGGTGACCGGATAGGTAAGCAGCAGCTCCAGGGTACCGGCCTTCTTTTCCTCGGCAAAGAGGCGCATGGTAAGCAGCGGCATCATCATGAGCATGACCATGCTGATAAGGCCGAAGAGGGGCCGCACCACGTTCTCGGTGATGTTGAGCATGTTGGCCTGTTTTGCCAGCATCGGGTCGGCCTGGGCCTGGAAGCTGATGGTGCTGAAGGCGGCCATGCTGTTGTAGAAGAGGTAGCCGGTCACCGCCAGAAAGATGGTGATGACCACATAGGCGATGGGCGAATAGAAGTAGCTCTTGAGTTCCTTGTTCATGACCAGGAGAAAGTTTCTCATACTTCGGCTTTCTCCTTGCGGTCTTCACGGTTGACCAGCTTGATGAAGATATCCTCGAGGCTCAGGTCCAGCTGGCGCACTTCGAGCAGCTCCCATCCCTTGCCGACGACGGCGGCGGAGATATCCTTGCGCAGGTCCTTGCCCGCCTCCATCTCCACCTGGAATGCGCCATCTTCCTTGACCTCCACCTTCCTGACCCCGTTGATCCTCGACAGCTCCGCCTTTACCTTGTCAACAGGTGCCTCATCGCCAACCCGTACAATCAGGTGGGGCGACTTGCGCACCTTGCCGGTAAGGTTCTCCGGCGTATCCTCGGCGATGACCCGGCCTTCGTTGATGATGACCACCCGCTGGCAGATGAGCGAGACCTCATGGAGGATGTGCGTACTGAGGATAACGGTCCTGTTCCCTGCCATCTCCTTGATCAGTTTTCTGATTTCGATGATCTGCTTGGGGTCGAGACCGACGGTGGGTTCGTCGAGGATAAGGACTTCAGGGTCGTTGATGATGGCCTGGGCGAGACCGACACGCTGGCGGTAGCCCTTGGAAAGCTCGCCGATGAGTTTACGCTTCATGTGGGTAACGGCAACATCTTCCATGGCGCGCGCCACCTTCTGCTTCACATCGCCAACGGGGACGCCTTTTATTCCGGCGACAAAGCGGAGGTAGTCCTCCACCTCCATGTCGCGATACAGGGGGACATTTTCAGGCAGGTAGCCGATGCGCTTCTTGACCTCGAAAGGCTCATCGAATACGTCAAAACCCGCTATGCTCGCGGAACCTGAGGTAGCGGGGAAGAACCCCGTGAGGATCCGCATCGTCGTTGTCTTTCCCGCACCGTTCGGACCGAGAAACCCGAGGATCTCCCCCTTGTTGACGTGAAAGCTCACCCCTTTCAGAGCCTGATAGGGGCCAAAGTTCTTTGTAAGGTTTTCTACCTGTATCATGTCAGGTTAACTGAGTCTCTTTTCTGTTTACTAGTGCGTTCATTTGCCTGAGCCGCCGTGAGCAGATGGCATTTCGCCCGGTTTGGTCGACCCTTCACCTTCGCGATAGGTGCCCGCCGCCTCAGTGCCCCTCAGGGCCGTTTCGATGGGGCGCTTCTCTTTCGGAGTCCGGAGAAGTCCCAGCAAAGCCTTGTCACCCGCAAGCATCTTTTCCATGTCCGCGGGAGCCCATGTATTCTCCCAGTTTCCGACCAGGGCATTCCACACCTGGGTAATCGCCACGGCGTCCGCGTCGGTGATAGGGGTAATCGGCGTATTCGGGTATTGCTGCCGCCAGATCGCCTCATAGGACTTCATATTGTGAACGACGACAATCAGTGGCGGCCCGCAGCGGGAGCAGTAACGCAGCGTCTTGTCAAGGTCGTGGCACTGTATGCACCGCTCCATCGCCAGCGTTTTTGCACTCTCTGGAGTATGGGCGATGTAACCGGCTGAGCGAAGTCGCTGTTTTACGCCGTTTCCGTAAGGAGTCAGTGCCAGCGCCGCTGCAAGAATCCCCGCCAGCGACACAAAAACAACGGTGGCTACCAGTGCTTTTTTAGCCATTTTGCACAATCCTATCCCCGATACAGGAGGGGGAAAAATATCATGTCGCTCCGCCTCTGTCAACAACATGACGGTACTGTATATATTGTCTTATATGAACGGGGATAAACAGAAAGGGCACACCCTGAACAGGGTGTGCCCTGAATAGAAGCAGACTGACAGCCCGCGGTCTTACTTGTTCGCAGGGGCCTTTCTGTTGCCGCCTTCTACGAAGCCGCCGCCGTTCATATCACCACCGCGGCCGCCAAGCTGAGCCTCCATGAGCTCCTGCATGTCATTGTACTCGGCATTCTTGCTGGCGTTGAGCGGATTGACATCGTTAGCGTCCATCGTATACGCCGGTTCAACGGAGATTGCCCGCAGAAACGCGACCGTATCCCAGATGTCCTGATCCATCATTACGTTGCCCCAGTTGGGCATCAGGTCGGAGAGCTCAACCGCGCTGCCGCCGCCCTTTATGATGGCGAAGAGCTGCAGATTGGTCCTCTTGTTCAGATAGTCACCCCTGGTAATGAAACGGGGCCTGGGGTCAAGCATGATGGCGTTGGGACCATCACCCTTACCGGTCCAGCCATGGCAGCTTACGCAGTAGAAATAGTACCACTGCTTGCCCTGATTGGGATCGGCACCGGGAACGAGGGACTTGTCGAAGGTTGCTGACCAGGTGTTAACCCAGGTCTCCCTGTCGACGGCGGTACCGGTCGCTTTCTTTTTCCGGTCCCACAGCTCGGTCTTACCGGTGGACTTTGCATACCCGGAGTCGCCGCTCTTCACCGTCGATTTGCCGGTGCGCTTGCCGACGCCCGTCAGATAGTCATACCCTTCGATTCCATAGGTTGAACCGGCCTTGCCGTCCATCAACCCCATGGCTTCATCGCTGAAGTTGTCACGAGCCTTTTCCAGCACGTCATCCTTCTGCACCGGCCTCTTGACCTCTTCCGACCAGGCTGAGGGAGCAACCAGGGTCAGACCAAACACCACTGCCAGTGCTACACGAATCATCTTCATCATGATTCACCTCCTTTCGTTAACGAAACTGTTCTCACAATGTACTGTACAAGACCGGAAGGATCCAACAGCAGACACCCTTCCCGTCTCCTCCTAGCAGCCGCAGAGCTTGCGGATATGCTTCACCATATCCTTGAGCTCGGCATCACTGAGCGTTTCACCGAAAGGCGGCATCAGGGTCGACTTGCTGGTGGCAGCCCCGCCGTCCTTGATGGCATTATACACATCGGCATCGGTCAGCTTCTTCATTTCGTTGGCATCGGTATGGTTCCTGGGAGAAACCGGCAGGTCCTTGGTGTTGTTGACCCCGTCGCCCTTGCCCGAGGTGCCGTGGCACTGGGCGCAGTAGTGATCATAGTTGGCCTTTGCATCCTTTGCCGATGCAGTGTCGATATTCATCCCGAGAAGGGCAACAGCGAATACAGCCGCTGCGGTAACCGCGATCTTTTTCATCTTTCAAACCCCTTTCTTTATATAAAAATTCCCGTAAGTGACGTTATCTGTTTCCCGGTTATTATTTGAAACTCATCATATACTGCGCGATGGTCTTCATCTCGTTGTCGTTAAACCGCTTGCTGTAGTTCGGCGACATGGTCTCCGGGAAGAAATGGTTGGGGTCCTTCAGATAGGCAACGATCCAGTCCGCCTGGAGCCTGGCACCAGCCTCGGCCAGCGATGGGCCGGTGAAACCGCCGGTCACCTTGCCGCCGGAGCCCTTCACCAGATGGCAGCCATAGCAACCCTGCTTTTTCTCGAAAAGGAGCTTGCCCTGTACCTTGGCAGCGCCCTTGGCCTCACCTGCGGGGACGGCGCCCTTGGCAACCTTGGCATCGGTCAGTGTTGCGAGATAAGCTGCCACTTCCTTGGCCTCACCGGCGGAAAGGGCATCGTGGCTCGTGGTTCCCTTGGTAAGAGTCCCCCACTTGACCTGACGGACAGGGGTCGGCTTCGCAAGCCATGCTTCAAGCCACGCAGCCTGATACTTGCTGCCTGCATAGCTGAGGTTGGGGGCCTTGTCACTGGCCTTGGCCGCATCGGTCGAGTGGCAGCTTCCGCACTTCTTGGCCCCGAAGGTCGCCTTGCCGTCGGCAAATACATTTCCCGGTGCCGCCAGTACCGCACCAACTCCCATTGCCAGCACCACAGACAGAACTTTGCTCATCTTCATTCCTTCTTCTCCCTTTCTTTCTTGTGTGAGTGAACCTTGATGTACTGCTTCCAGAAACGGCTTGAATCGATTGACACTTATGGCGGGCCTGCCAGGGCATACACGACAGACACGGCCTCAACCGTGGGACGCCTTGGGCCATGCAGCCATGCGGCATCCTCCTTTATATCTTCATGCATCACGTCAAATTCCTTGTGCTAAGGCGGACGTTATTTCATGAATCCTTGAATCTTTGCACCAGCAGTTCTGATTAATTAATACAGAACACCTGTCCATGTCAAGGGGATTTCCGCTCTCATCCGTTAATTTTCTGAAGAACGGCCGTCAGAGTGGCCTCATCTA
>JAOUDF010000181.1 GCA_029859385.1 Nitrospirota bacterium | reverse complement strand
CTTCCTGCCAAGTGTGCGCTCATGAAGGGCCAGGGCAAGCAGTACCTCCCTGTTGGTTTTCTCGGCATCGAGCAAGCGACGCAACTCGGTCTCTGTGTTGTCAGTGAGAGGGCCTTTACGGAGTTCGACAACAGCCTTTACTATCGACGAGGTAAGGGCTGCATGAATCTTGGCGAGATATGATGAAAGGAGCGGGGTGCAGAGCATCGATATCAGTATGACGCCGGCAACCACCTTCTCTTTTCTGCTCATGAACAGCCAGAACAGAAGTATTGCGGTGATCGGAAAGAGCAGCAATCCTCCCCCCAGAATCGTAGGCACCATCAGAACGGCAAACGATACCAGCAATGCGGTCTTCCCGGCCAGCGCCGGGACCTTGTGTTCAAGGTCGTGGGCAAACGGCGGTAGATAGCGAAAGGCCAGAAGAGATGCAAAAATTATGATAGTTACCAGGACCAGAACACCGATCGCTGCCGCGAGGAAGGCAAGACCCAGGAGTCCGGGGCGAACTCCGCGCTCCATTGCCGCAAAGCCTTTCTGGGCTTCGCTCATCGCCTTTCCGATGGAGAAACCGGCCATGCTGTGTGTCGCGCTCATAAAATAGGGCGTCGGATTGTCAGGCGAGAATACCTTTGCATCCTCTATCAGCTGATCCGCCTGAGTCTTTGCTCCCGCGGAAGAGGCCCGTTTTGCCGTCCGTATATAGAGTTCCGACAGCTCATCGGAGGCGCCGATATTACGACGCTGCAACCTGTTTTTCAGCTTTGAGGCCAGGAGGTGGATCTCATCCCAGTTATTGGTGAGAAGAGCGTCTTGCAGTTCCTCTCGAAGCTCTTCCAGGCTTTTTTCGCTTTTTTCCTTGGCGGCAACCGACTGTGATGCCTGCGGCACTTCAGGCTGTACCGCCGAGGCGAAATCAACCTCCATGGCGAAATGACAAACGGCAAAGAGAGCGACTAATACAACAATGATTGCCGATCTGCGACTCATCCCTTCTCCCCTATCTTTTTTTCCTTGCCCGAAAGAAGTCGTTTCATGTTATCCGTGTGCCTGAAGAGGATCAATCCCCCGGCTGCCAGCGAAAACAGTATGGCCGGTTGCGTCGGATTGAGCCAGAACGTGAACAGCGGCAGTCCTGCGCATGCTGCCAACGCAGCCAAAGAGGAATACCGGAATACCGCCGCCATGGCAAGCCAGGTTACCAGTACCACCAGTCCTACCACCGGCATGAACCCCAACACTACTCCCAGCCCGGTGGCAACCCCCTTGCCTCCTTTGAATCCAAGGTAGACCGGGAAGATATGCCCTGCCAGCGCGGCAAAGGCTGTTACCGCCGTGACGGCCTCTCCAAACCCCAGCTTGGAGGCCGCCAGCACGGGGAGGTACCCTTTGAGGGCATCGGCAAGCAAAGTAAGGACGGCTGCCTTTTTACCCGCCGTACGCAGCACATTGGTGGCGCCTATGTTTCCGCTCCCCCGCTGCCGAAGATCATCAACCCCTCCGGCCCTGGCAAAGACCAACCCAAAGGGGACGGCACCCAACAGATAGGCCACCACAACCAGCAGGACGGCTTGCCACTCCATTACCGTCCCCTGCCCAGGCCAAGCTGGCGCCAATAGTTCGAAAAGTACTGGGCCCCTCCCCAGATCGCAAGGATCATGGATGCCCACAGGGCGATCGTTCCCAGAAGGAAGAAATCCAGAGGCCCTATGCGATAGTTGAGAATGAGGAGCAAAATAGCCGTGATCTGGGCAATCATCTTGTACTTGCCCAGCGCCTCGGCGGGAACGACTATCCCCTCGGAGGAGGCGATGGCCCTGAGGCCAGTTATCGCAAACTTCCGCCCGATCAGGACAATGACGATCCAGGCCTCGGCCCGGCCGATATCGACCAGCAGGATCAGCGCGGCCGATACAAGCAACTTATCGGCAACAGGATCCAAAAGCTTACCAAGTTTTGTAACCTGTCCGGTACGGCGGGCGATCATGCCGTCAAGCCAGTCAGTGATGGCCGCGACACCGAAAATAGAGGCCGCGACAAAGGAATTCAGCGGAGTTGGGTCGCTGAGGAAAAAGATAAAAAAAGGAAGGAGTCCTATCCTGCTGAGCGTCAGGATATTAGGCAGGTTCAATTTGGGGCTCCCTCCGGCAGCCATTTCCCCTGAGACTTCATGATGAGTTCTATTCCATCACGCACTGCGCCATAGCCTCCCCGGCAGCTCGATATCCAGTGCACGGCGGACCGTATTTCCTCGACCGCATCCACAGGGGCCATGGCGAGCCCAACCCGCTTGAGGATTTTCAGGTCAATTATATCATCCCCCATGAAAGCTGCTTCGCTGTCGGAGATACCGTGCTTTTCGAGGAGCTGAATATAAACCGCCTCCTTGTCGAGAACGCGCTGGAAAACGTCCTCAATCCCCAGTTCCTCGGCCCGCCTCTCCACTACCTTGGAGTACCGGCCGGTAATGATCGCCACCGATATCCCGGTTCTCTGGATCAGCTTTATTCCGTGGCCGTCCCTTACATTAAATGACTTGAGCTCATTCCCGTTATTGTCGAGGATGATCCTTCCGTCGGTCATGACGCCATCAACGTCAAGGATGAGGAGACGTATCTGTTTGGCCTTTTCCTGGACACTGAGTGTGGTATTCGACATCAGACGACTCCGGCCTTCAACAGATCATGCAAATGTACCACACCCTCAGGTCGTCCGTCGGGTGAGACTATAATAAGCGAGGTAATGGAAAAGTCCTCCATGATTGCCACCGCCTCCGCTGCCAGGGCATCGCCGCTGATCCGTCGGGGCGATTTCGCCATGATTTCATCCGATGTCTTGTTCATGATATCCGGCGAGCGTTCAAGGGCCCGCCGCAGGTCGCCGTCGGTGACGATCCCCGCCAGCTTTCCTTCAGCATCCACGACCGTCGTCATGCCAAGGCGCTTGGAGGTGATTTCAAAGAGTATCTCCCGAACCGGCTGGGTTGTTTTGACCACAGGCAGCGATTCCCCGCCGTGCATGAGGTCCGCAACCCGAAGGAGCCGCCTCCCCAGGCTGCCGGAGGGATGGTTGAAGGCAAAGTCTTCTGCCCTGAATCCCCGCTCTTCGAGCAGCGCCACTGCCAGGGCATCCCCCATGGCAAGTGTCGCGGTGGTGCTGGCGGTGGGCGCCAGCCCCAGCGGACATGCCTCTTCCTTCACCGAAACATCGAGCACCACGTCGCTGTGGCGAGCCAGGGTGGAGTTCATCCCGCCGGTCATGGCAATCAGTTTTACTTCAAGCCGCTTGAACAGCGGAAGGATTTTCGCCAGCTCCTCGGTCTCCCCGCTGTTGGAGATGGCAATCACCGCGTCTCCGCGGGTCACCATGCCGAGATCGCCGTGGACCCCTTCCGCAGGATGAAGGAAGAGGGCTGGTGTCCCAGTGCTGGCAAGGGTGGAGGCGATCTTTTTACCAATGATCCCCGACTTGCCGATGCCGGTGACGACCACCCTGCCCGTACACGAAAGCAGTATGTCGACCGCGTCGACAAACCTGTCGTCCAGCCTTTCAACAAGACGGTTCACCGCCTCCGCCTCTATTTTCAGAACCCTCTTGGCCCGCTCAATACTGCTCACGTTTTGCCTCGCACAATCCGGTAGATCGCCTGTACTTCCCTGAGAAGCCCGGCGAGGTTGTCCATGCGGAGCATATTGGGGCCGTCGCAGGGGGCATTGTCGGGATCTTCGTGGACCTCAAGAAAGATGGCGTCGCAGCCCGCGGCCACCGCCGCCCGGGTGAGGTGCGGCACGAAACGACGGTCGCCGCCGGAGCAGTGCCCCTGCCCACCGGGCATCTGCACGCTGTGGGTGCCGTCGAATACCACCGGATACCCGAGGCCCTGCATGATCGGCACCGACCTCATGTCGGCAACGAGGTTATTATAGCCGAAGGAGACCCCCCGCTCGGTCAGCAGGATATTGCGGTTCCCGGCCTCCTCGACCTTGTCGATGACGTTCTTCATGTCCCAGGGCGCAAGGAACTGCCCCTTCTTTACATTTACCACCCGCCCCGTCCGGGCCACCGCAAGGACAAAATCGGTCTGGCGACAGAGGAAGGCCGGTATCTGGAGACAGTCGAGGACTTCGGCCGCCGGGGTAATTTCATCGGGGGCATGGACATCGGAAAGGAGCGGCAGGCCCAGTTCATCCTTCACTTTCCGGAGGATGCGCAGCCCCTCCTTCAGCCCAGGCCCGCGATAGGCGCGGACCGAACTTCGATTGGCCTTGTCGTAGGATGACTTGAAGATGAGAGGGGTGCCGAGATCGGAAGTTATCTTCTTGAGCCGCTCCGCCGCACGAAGGGTGGCCGCCTCGCCCTCTATAACGCAGGGGCCTGCGATGAGGGCGAGGGGAGAATCCCCTCCGATCTGAATCCCTGAGACGGAAACGGTATGGGTCATGATTCGGCTTTATACTTTTACAGTGGCTTCCACCGCCGCCTTGACAAAACCGACGAACAGGGGATGCGGATTCGTCGGCTTCGACTTGAATTCGGGGTGGAACTGACAGGCCACATACCAGGGGTGATTTTCCAGTTCCACGATCTCGACCAGTTCACCGTCGGGAGAAAGCCCCGAAAACTTCAGACCTGCTGCCGCCAGTCGCTCACGATAGAGGTTATTGAACTCGTAGCGGTGGCGATGGCGCTCCGATATCTCCCGCGCGCCATATGCCTCGTGGGACCGGCTCCCCTCCTGCAGCACACAGGGGTATGCCCCCAGCCGCATGGTACCGCCCAGGTCGGAATCTGCATTCCGGGTCTGCACCGCATTTTTCCGGTAGTCGAACCACTCGGTCATAAGGTAGATGAGCGGGTCCTGAGCATCCTTGTCGAATTCGGTACTGTTGGCGCCCTTGATACCGCAGACATCCCGCGCGAACTCTATGACGGCGCACTGCATGCCGAGGCATATGCCGAAGAACGGTATCTTCTGCTCCCGGGCATACCGTATGGCCGCGATCTTTCCTTCGATACCCCGAGCACCGAACCCCCCAGGCACGAGTATACCGTCAACACCCGACAGATGATGGGACACCCCGTCTCTTTCCACGTCCTCGGCATCGATCCAGGC
>JAOUDF010000180.1 GCA_029859385.1 Nitrospirota bacterium | reverse complement strand
CGGTAAGGCCGGTATCACCCTGCGGGCCGCCGATAACAAAGCGCCCCGTGGGGTTGATGTGATAGACCACATCCTCCTCGTCCAGGAGCTCCCTGGGGATAACCGGTTTGACCACCTTCTCGATGATATCTTCGCGGATCTCCTTGAGGGTTACATCAGGGCTGTGCTGGGTGGAGATAACGACGGTCTTCACCCTGTAGGGCTTGCCGTCACGGTATTCTACGGTAACCTGGGACTTGCCGTCGGGCCTGAGGTACGGGATGGTATCCTGCTTGCGGCAGTCCGAGAGCTTGTGGGCCAGCTTATGCGCAAGGGTTATGGGGAGGGGCATAAGCTCCTCGGTCTCGTTGCAGGCATAACCGAACATGAGCCCCTGGTCTCCGGCGCCGCCCGTGTCAACACCCATGGCGATATCGGGGGACTGACGGTCGATGGCGGTCAGCACGGCGCAGGTTTCGTAATCGAACCCATACTTGGCGCGGGTGTAGCCGATGTCGCGGATGATTTCCCTCACCAGATCGGGGATATGCACATAGCAGGAGGTGGTGATCTCACCTGCAATGAACGCCATGCCGGTGGTCACCAGCGTCTCGCAGGCAACACGCGCCACCGGATCCTGCTCGATGATCGCGTCGAGAATGCCGTCGGATATCTGATCGGCAATCTTGTCGGGATGTCCCTCGGTGACCGATTCTGATGTAAACAGGTAATTGACCTTGCCCATTCTTCAAGCCCCCTGATTGAACGAGAAAATAAATAGCCCGACGACCCTGCCGGGCACTTTGCAGAAGGGCGTTAATACCACAAAAAACCGTTTCATGTCAAGGGAAAATGCCTTATAAAGGCATATTGAAACCTGATAGAAAAGACCGGGGAATTTTCAGGCGCCGTGGCACTTTTTGTACTTTTTGCCGCTGCCGCAGTAGCAGGGATCGTTCCTGCCGGGTGCGGCAGGCTTTTCAGGTTGTCCTGGCTTTGCAACCTGGGGGGCGCAGTAATTTTTCAGCTGTTCAAGCGCATGGTCAGCGGCCATCTCCACCGTCGGATACCCTTGCCGGTAATGCAGGTCACTGGCGGTCTTCTCCGCCTCTATGGCCGCCGTTATCGCCGCCTCATCCGGTGATGATTCTGCGGCATGGATAATCCGGCAATACCCCTTTTCACCGGGTTTTACATGCAGCGACCCCATGTAGCCGCAGTGGGGCGGCCGGATGTCATCTCCACCAGTCTGCGAAGGGTGAATGGTACAGACCTTCTCGTCGGAAACATAGCGGCACCGGAACGCGAACATAGCCATTATGCTCAGCATGAGGGTGGTGCCGCTGGTTTTTATATCCCTTACGGAGATATTGTACCTGTCGGGCGCTCCGAAGAGGGGCCTCGGGGGTGTCTCTTTCGTGACATATCCATCCCGTATCCTCTGCTCCCGCTCCTTGATCCCCTTAATGAAGTCACGGCGAAAAGACCCCATATTGGCGAGCCCACCCTCCTTGACAACGCTGTACGCAATAATGCCCCACCACGGGTCGCAGCAAAGCCCCTTGCATTGCTCGATACATATGGAGGAAAAGTAGGAAGTATCTTCGATAGGGTTCTTCATGAACAAAAGGCTACCCTGCTCCCACCTCGTCGGGGAAACGGCGGGTCATGTAACGCTCCACGTAATGAGTGGCCTCGTCGGTAGTAGAGCACGAAAGGATTTCTTCAGCCAGTTGCCGGGCCTCGGTCAGCGTGGTGGACCGGATAATCCTCTTGACCCTGTTGATGAAGGCGGGGTTCATGCTGAGGTTGTCAAAACCTAGTCCGGTGAGGACGACTGAATAAAGAGGCTCACCCGCCATTTCGCCGCACATGGCGACGGGTATGTTGTGGTTGTGCGCCGCCTTCACGACGCTGGACAGCACGCGCAGCACAGCCGGGTGCAACGGCTCGTAGAGATAGGCCACATGCTCATTGGAGCGGTCAATGGCCAGCGCGTACTGGATGAGGTCATTGGTGCCTATACTGAAGAAATCGCATTCCTTGGCCAGTATATCGGCGGTGAGCGCGGCCGAGGGGATCTCGATCATCACCCCGACTTCGATCGACTCGTCAAAGGGTATGTTTTCCTGCCGCAGCCGGTCCATGGCGTCGCGGAGCATCTGTTTCGCCTTCCGCAGCTCCTGCACGCCAGAGATCATGGGCAGCAGTATCTTTAGCTTCCCGAAAGCACTGGCCCTGAGGATGCCCCGAAACTGCGTTTCGAATATATCCTGATGTTTAAGGCAGAACCTTATGGCTCGCAGACCAAGGGCCGGGTTTATCTCGTCGCCGAGGTCAAGGGCCGACGATATCTTGTCGCCGCCCACATCCAGCGTCCTGATGACGGCCGCATGGGGCGCGACCTTTTCCACTATCTCCTTGTAGGCGCGGAAATGTTCGTCCTCTGTCGGGAGGTCGGGCCGCCCCATGAAGAGAAACTCCGTCCTGTAGAGGCCCACCCCCCTGGCTCCCTTGTCTATAACCTGTTCGATCTCGTCCGGAGTCTCGATATTGGCCACGAGCTCGACGGAATGGCCGTCGATGGTTATGGCAGGCAACCCCTTTATCTTCTGGAGCTCCTCCAGCAACCCAAGGTGTTTCTGCTGACGCTGGCGGTATTCCAGCAGGGTAGCGCCGTCCGGGTTGACTATAACAATACCCTGGCTTCCATCCACGATGATCAGGTCGCCGTTATCAACCCGCTCGGTGACGTCCTCGAGCCCCACCACCGCGGATATCCCTATAGAGTTCGCCATGATGGCGGTATGGGAGGTCCGGGAGCCGATGTCGGTGGCGAAACCGACGACCCGGTCTTTTTTCAGCTGGAGCGTATCACTGGGGGCGAGGTCATGGGCGACCACAACGGCATCGGGCGGCAGTTCAACGACACCGTCCATCCTCTGCCCCATCAGGTTCTTGAGTATTCGCTCGCCTACATGTTCGATGTCGAGCTTGCGCTCGCGGATATACTCGTCTTCTATCTCATCGAACAACCGGACGAAATCGGCGATAACGCCCTTGACCGCCCATTCCGCGTTGATCTTCAGGTCCCTGATCGCCTGGGCCGTGCCGTTGACGAGGGTCTTGTCTTCGAGGATGAGGATGTGGGAATCAAGGATGTAGCTGTGTTCTCTCAGTATATCGCTGTAGTGCCGCTGCTTGACGTCCTCGAGCTGGTCCTTTGAGGTGGCAAGGGCCCTCTTGAACCGTTCAATCTCATCCTTGATCTGCTCATCGGTAATCTCGACGCGGCTTACCGCGAGACGTTTCCTGTCAAGGAGATACGCCCTGCCTATGGCAATGCCCGAAGATACCCCGATCCCTTTTTTGGTAAACATCTTGCCCGACCTCTATTCCTCTTCCCCGAACCTGTTGTCCACAAGCTCCGCCACGACCCGCAGCGCCTCGTCCTCGTCCTCGCCGTGGGTCATCACATTTATGACCGTCCCCTGGGTTGCGGCAAGGGTCATGAGGTCCATGATGCTCTTGCCGTCGACCTTACGGCCGTTCTTCTCGACGTAGACTTCCGACTTGAACCCGGCCACTGCCCTTACAAAAACAGCCGCGGCACGGGCATGCATCCCCAGTCGGTTCGAAATGGTTAAACTCTTGCTCTGCATCCTTATTCCCTATTATGCCAGAAATGAATATATGACGGCCAGCAAGCCGACTCCGGCCACTATCCCCGCGGCCGGCACCCCTTTTCTGGCCGCCAGCCAGAAAAGTACCACGACCCCCAGAAACACCAGCGGCCAGACCTTCTCGGGGAAAAGCGGTTCAACGCCTCCCGCCGACCAGGCCATGGCAGGTATCATCCCTGCCAAAGCAAGAGATATGGCCTTGAGATGGTTCACCTTGCGCTGGATCTTGTATTGCGCCATCACCTGTATCACCTTCACCCCGTGGTCGTAACCGTCGCGAAGGGCAACCCACCGGGCGAAAAGGTGCGGTACATTGTATAAAGCGAGAAAGACCAGCGGAGCCCAGACAAAACCGGAAAGCAGCAGTACCACCGCAATCAGTGCCGCCACCGGTTTTACCCCTCCCCAGAACAGGGAATCACCCAGCGCCCCCAGCGGCCCCATCAACGCTGTCTTCAGCCTTTCCACATCCTCGGGCCGGGCCCTGCCTGCCGCGACCTCTATTTCCAGCTGCGCCGTTGCCCCCAGAGAGAAGGAAGCCAGATAGGGCTGGGTATTAAAATAGGCCGTATGCCTGGCCATTACCTCCCGGCGCTGTGAATCATCCCTGTACAGGGCTCGCAACAAAGGGAAAATGGTATTGGCAAACCCGAGGTTCTGCATCCGTTCGAAGTTCCACGATCCCTGCAGAAGGAACGAACGAAAAAACATTTTCCTCACTATCGATTTGTCCCGACCGACCGCATCGCTCACGCCTATCCCCGCAGCTCATAAAACGACCAGGCTACCGCCCCCGCAAGGACCAGAGAGAGCACGACGACCCAGGGTACGCCCATGATTCCTCCGACAGCATACGCAGCGACAAAGCCGGCGGCAAAAAGCATCATCCCCCTTTTCCCCTTGTCCTTGGCAAGCCAGGTAGCCACGCCGACAATGGGGAGGCACTGAAGGAACAATGAAGCGCCGCGCATCTCCTGTCCCGGGAGAAGACCGCCGACTGCTCCCAGCAGCAGTACGCCCGCCAACAGGAAACAGGTGATCAGCACAAAATAGTTGGCGAAGAAGACGCCAATCCCCTTCCAGTGACACCGGGTGACCGCTTTTTCGTGCAAAGTTGCGACGGCCTGGGAGGAGAACCTTATATTCAGTCTTCTCACCACCGTATCCCCCTTCTGCACCGCCCATGCCATGGGAAGCGCCAGGAGGACCGACCATAGCATGATTGCCGGCGTTACCCCGCCCTGGGCATTGCCGCCAATGATGCTCATTCCCGTTGCAATAACCGCGGCCGCGGTACTGTCGGGCGGAACAAACTTACCTACAGGAAGGTCACTTATCCAGACAAGTTCCAGCAGCGCGCCCAGTATCAGGCCGGTCTGGACATCTCCCAGGGCCAGTCCGACCAGCGGCGCAGCCACGATCGGCTGGGAAATCATGAACTGGCCGACAGCAGTCCGG
>JAOUDF010000179.1 GCA_029859385.1 Nitrospirota bacterium | reverse complement strand
AGATGACCTCTCTACCGGATCGCTGGAGAACGTCAGACATCTGGAGGGGAACGACCGGTTTCACTGCATCGTTGACAGTGTAATGAACCGCGACAGGATGACGGAGCTCATCGGCATATGCGACATGGTGATTCACCTCGCCGCCGCCGTGGGCGTCAAGTATATCATCGATAATCCCCTTCACTCGATCCAGACCAACATCGGCGGCACTGAGGTGGTGCTGGAGCTGGCCAACAAGTTCCGAAAGAAGGTGCTTATCGCCTCCACATCGGAGGTCTATGGCAAGCATACCCATGCCCCCCTTACCGAGACCGACAACGTCATCTACGGCCCCTCCACCACATGGCGCTGGAGCTACGCGGCGGGCAAGCTGATCGATGAATTCATGGCGCTGGCCTATCATCGCACCAAGAAGCTGCCGGTGCTGATCGTCCGGTTCTTTAACACGGTCGGCCCGCGCCAGACGGGCCGCTATGGAATGGTCATCCCCCGCTTTGTGCAGCAGGCCCTCCGCGATGAACCGATAACCGTCCATGGCGACGGCACCCAGACCAGGACCTTCACCTATGTTCGGGACGTCACGGAAGCCATTGTCAACCTCATGGACTGCCCCGAGGCGGTGGGGGAGGTAATCAACATCGGCGGCGACGAGGAGGTCTCCATAGGCAACCTGGCGGCGAGAATAAAGGAGATGACCGGAAGCCGATCCGAGATTCGCTACATCCCTTACAGTGAGGCCTACGAAAAGGATTTCGAGGATATGCAGCGGCGCGTGCCCGACCTCTCCAAAATCAACAGGCTTGTCGGGTTTACGCCCAAGGCGGGACTGGATGACATCCTGGGGCAGGTCATCGAATATTTCAAGACGGAGCGGGACAGCATCGAGTTGGCGTGACGCTACTGTTTCACCGACATCATCAGATATGCCCCTCCGGAGATGTAGAGGATATTCCCGAGCCATGCCGCGAAGATGGGAGGGATCCTGCCCGAGTAGGCCAGCGATATACTGACGGAATAGATTACCCAGTAACTGAAGCCTATGAGTATGCTGAGCCCGACGCCGGTTCCGATGCCGGAGGTCCGGATGTTCTTGAGGGCAAGGGGCACGGCTACCAGCGACATGATGAAGGTGACGAATATGAAGGCGACCTTACCGTGCAGGTCGGCGGAATATTTGACCGTGCTGTAACCGCGGGCCTTGAGCGTTGCAATGTATTTCCGCAACTGGCCGAAACTCATCTCCTCGGGATTTATCTCCATGGCCTTCAGGGCGCTGGGCTTTTCCGCCAGGGGATAGGTCGCGCCGCTGATCGTTTCCACCGTAGTTGGTTCACCCGCCTTGAACCGGTAGCGCACCGCATCCTGCAGGATCCACGCCCCCTCCTTCCATTCCAGCGCTGCTGCCTCGATGCGCTCCTGTATATGAAATCCGGTATCGAAGCTGAAGATCGATACCCCGGAAAGCTTCCCCTTCTCGCTGTCCATATACTCAATATTCATGATCTTGCCGTCGGAGAGCTTGAGCCATACCTTGTTGGCCTGCAGAACCCCGCGGGCCGGTTTCTTCTCTATTACCTGTTCCTTCATATAGGTAGCCTGGCGGTTGGCGTAGGGGACGAACAGGTCGTTGGCCCAGAATGAAAAGATGGAGAGGATAAAGGTCGACACCAGGATAGGCATGGCGATCCGGTAAAGGCTTACACCGCCCGCCCTCATCGCAATAATCTCACTGTTCTTCGCCAGCAGCCCTATGCAGAGGATGGTCGCCAGGAGCACCGCTATCGGCAGGAGCAGGAAGACCACCTTCGGAGTTTCATAAAGGAAGTAGATGGCAATATGGCTTCCCCTGGCATGAAACTCGTTGAAATTGTCGAGCCGCTCAAAGAAGTCGACGACGAGGTATATGCCGACCAGTGCCGTAAGGCTCAGGGAGAGAAACTTGAGAAACTCCCGCAGAATATAGCGGTTAAGAATTCTCATATGGCGCGCCTCCCGCCGATGAGCTGTTTAAACCATCGGATCGGTGACGGTATGTTGAAGGCCGCATCGATGGCAGCGCGATAGAGGAGGTAGCCGCCTACGGCGCAAAAGAGGACGTTGGGGAACCAGAGCGCCACGACGGCAGGGAGTTTGCCTTCGGTGCAGAGCCGTTCACCGGCAGATTCGACTATATAATAGACAATGAGGACGGCGATGCTGGTGGCGAAACCGGCGACCTTGCCCGACCGGCGGGAAGTAATGCCCAGCGGCGCCCCGATGAGGGCAAAGACCACGGCCGCAAAGGGGAAGGCAAACTTCTTGTGAAACTCGATCTGGTAGGTGAGGGACTCCTTTAGACTCTTTTTGTCTCCCGCCGCCTTTTTCGTTGCGATCTCCTGCCTCAACTCTGAAAGGGTCAGGTCTTTCTTGCCGTAGGAAACCCCGCCCTCCACTGACTTCGTAAGGTCGAGCACTATATCGTTCGTGACAAAGGTAAGTTTCTGATAGGTTTGCCGGTTGTTCTTTACCACATGAATGTTGCCGTCCTGAAGTTTAAGTACGACCCCCATGCCAGCCGGGTCATTCTCGATGCGCCCGTTCTTCGCCGTAACGACATACGGCTTTTCGGGGTTGCGTTCGTCGGAGATAAAAACCCCTTCCATCTTGTCACCCTCGGGAACTTTATCCGCGTAGAGTACAATCCCGGGGAAGGAGGTGCAGAAGATTCCCTCGGTAACGGAAAATGCCCCCTGGGACTTTACCACGGAGAAGAGGAGTTCCTTGAAGGAACGGTTGGCGTGGGGGGCAACCTGGATGACGATGAAGGTTGTTGCTATATATATGATGGAGGCGAGGAGGAGTACCGGGAAGATGATCCGGTAGAGGCTGACGCCGCCTGCCCTGAGTACGACGATCTCGCTATCGGAGGACAGTCTGTTGAAGGCCACCACCGCCGCCACCAGGACCGCCATCGGCATGGTCATGGAGAGGAAGGAGGGCATCATGTATCCGAGCAGCTGCCCGAGTACCGAGACCTCCGCGCCCTTGTTGATTACCAGCTCGGTCAGTTTCAGGATGCGCCCGACAAGCAGGATGAAAGTGCAGATGAACAGTCCCAGAAGGAAGGGGGTTGCCAGTTCCTTGAGTATATACCGGTCCAGAATGCCTAAAACAGGTGCTGAATGTCTGTTCATGGCTCCGGATTGTATAGGAGGGGACATCTCTTGTAAATGCCTTTGATGGGAATGGCATTGGGATGGAAAGCAGGTAAAAAAAATACGCTTGACACCATTTTGTGGCCGTGTTAGATAGTTGCGCGACTTGAACTGAAACCCCTATTTCTGCGGTCTGACAGAATATGGAATATAATTAGTATACGAAAGGTCGATGTCCTGGGTTGGAATGTCGTTGATGAGAAAGGAGGTGAAATCTCTATTATGAAGAAGATTCTGTCCCTCGTTGCTGTGTTGATGATGGCTGGTTCGCTGGCTCTTGCCACCGGCTGCGCCAAGAAGGAAGAGGCTCCCGCACCGGCTCCGGCCCCTGCGCCCGCTCCCGCACCGGCTCCTGAGCAGGCCCCTGCGCCCGCTCCGGCCCCTGAGCAGGCTCCTGCGCCCGCTCCCGCTCCGGCCAAGTAATAGCGGAAGCTATTTCTGTACGACAAAAGGCCTGGTCACGCTGCCTGCGTGGTCAGGCCTTTTCTTTTGCCCTGCCGCGGCTTTTTCAGTTCTCCTTGATATTCAGCGAACAAATCGGGTAAAGTTACCCCCTGCACGTTGGCATTACCCGGAGGTTTCATGAAAAAGATCGAGCTGGTCTGTCCCGCGGGCCATCTTCCGTCACTCAAGGCAGCGGTGGACAACGGCGCCGACGCCGTGTATGTGGGATTCAGCAACGCCAGCAACGCCCGTAACTTTCCAGGCCTCAATTTTACCGAACGGGAGATACGGGAGGGGATCGAGTACGCCCATCGACGGGGCGCAAAGGTATTTCTCACTATCAACACCTTCCCCCAGGGTGACGACATGGCAGAATGGTACGAGGCCGTGGACAAGGGGCAGGAGATGGGGGTCGATGCCCAGGTCATCGCCAACATCGGCGTCCTGGACTATGCCCGGAATAAATATCCTGACATGCGCATTCATCTCTCGGTGCAGGCCGGAGCTTCCACCTGTGAGGCGATCTCCTTCTATAAAAAGCATTTCGGTATTGAGCGGCTCATCCTTCCCCGGGTACTTACCATCGATGAAGTCAGGGCAGTCAAGGAGAAGACCGACGTAGAGGTGGAGGTCTTCGCCCTCGGCCTTCTCTGCATAAACTATGAAGGGGAGTGCTACCTCTCCTCCTATCTCACGGGTGAATCCACCAATACCTGTGGAGCCTGCTCTCCCGCCGAATATGTGAACTTTGATGAAGGTCCCGACAAGCTGAGGGTTACCTCCAACGGCGTGCTCATCAACGAGTACGATCCGGGAGAAGTAGCTTCCTACCCCATCGCCTGCAAGGGGAGATACGTCACCGGCGATGCGGCGCTGCTGGACTACCCCATGGAAGACCTCTCCTCGCTGAACGTCCTTGACCTCATTCCGCAGCTGGCCGACGCGGGCATCGACGCCCTGAAGATAGAAGGACGGCAGCGGACCCGGGCCTACGTCGGAACTGTGGCCAGGGTATTCAGGGAGGCGATTGATGTGTATCATTCAAATCCCCAGGGATACCAAGTAAAGAAGCAGTGGCGCGAAGACCTTACCGCACTCTTTGAAGGCACCAAACAGACCTATAGCTGTTACGTGGAAAAATAGATGGATATTTCGCTGGGACCGCTCCTCTTTCACTGGGGCAAGGATAATTTTTACAAATTCTATGAAGAGATGGCGGAGACCGACGTAGCCGTAGTCTATCTTGGCGAGGTGGTCTGTGCCGACCGCAAGGGTGTGGAGCTCGAGGATATGGCCGCCGTAGCGAAGATGCTCGCCGACAAGGGGAAGCAGGTATACCTCTCCACCCTCGGTCTCATGGCGACGGCGAAAGAGGTGCAGATGACCCGCGACCTCTGTGCGCTTCCCTTCGACATTGAGGCCAACAACCCGGGGGTCTTCAGCATTGTTACGCCGGAAGCCGGAAAAAAGGTGGCCGCCGGGCCGCACCTGACCCTCTATAACACGCCGTCGGTAAAATTCATGGAGCG
>JAOUDF010000178.1 GCA_029859385.1 Nitrospirota bacterium | reverse complement strand
ATCTACACACCAAGCAACAATCTCTACCAGTTCTGCCTTAGTCATTCCCCCTCCTCTACCGTTCCATAGTAAGGACCGGCATCCATTGCCCATCCTTTTCTCCAGCAGGGTAACGGCCAACGCGAACTTTTCCCGCGCCCGCCATCGCCGGAGCGTTTCTATCATACTATTTTAGGGCTTGTCAAGCCCGAGGGCAACAAAAAAGACTAGTATGAAAAGAGATAAAAGAGCCCTGTTTGCCGTTTGACGAGCGAAGCGCCATCAAGATAGCCCTGAGCTTCTCCAAAGAGACGGGAAAGGAAGCCAGTCTTCTTTTCTTCCTTCACTACCCTGGGCTCACCCTTTATTCCCGCCAGTTCAGCAGCGAGCTTTATGGTGTCATCGAGAGTACCCAGTTCATCGACAAGTCCCAGTTCCTTTGCCTGCCGACCCGAATAGATGCGGCCATCCGCCAGTTCCACCACCTGGGCCCGCTCCATACGACGGCCGGCTGACACTGCGTCAATAAACTGCGCATGGACGTCGTCGATAACCCCCTGCAGCACGGCCCTCTCTTCCCGGGTCATCTCGCGGAAGGGTGTCCCGGCATCCTTCAGTTTGCCGCTCTTTACCACCACATTTTCAACACCCACCTTCTTCATGAGACCTTCGAAGTTGGCCGTTTCCATGATGACGCCGATACTGCCGGTAATCGTACCCGGATTGGCAACGATCTTCTCTGCGCCGCAGGCGATGTAGTAGCCGCCCGATGCCGCCGCATTCCCCATGGATGCCAGGACATGCTTTGATTTCGTGTTGCGTATGCGCCGGACTTCTTCGTATATCTCCTGGGCCGGCACCACCGCTCCACCCGGAGATTCTATCCGCACCACGATGGCCTTTACGGAGGGGTCTTTTTCGTATTTTTTCAGCTCTTCAATGGCCTCTTCGGCCGATAGGATGACCCCGGCCACCTCGACTACGGCAACCTTCTCTCCGCCGATGGCGAGGTTTTTGCCCATAAGCAGGGTCAACAAATAGGTGCCGACAAAAAGAAGCAGGGCTCCCACTATCAGAACGGTCAACCCTACTTTTAACGGATGTTTCTCAGACATGGGTTTTCCCCGATTTACGACTCACGACTTTTGTTCTTGATCCGACGGATCGGTCCGATTAAATCTTTTAACACTTCAGCAGGGTTTCGAGAATCTTCTCCGGTTCGTACGGTTTCAGTATGTAACTCATCGCCCCCCGTCGCAAGCACTCAACGACCCGCTCCTTGTCCGAAATAGAGCTTACCATGATTACTTTTGCAGCCGGGTTTATCTCTTTGATCTTCTGCAGGGCATCCACGCCATCCATGTTGGGCATGATGATATCGAGGGTAACGATGTCGGGCTGAAGCTCGGCATAACGCTGGACCGCCTCGTTACCGTCCGCCGCCTCACCGACCACTGAATAGCCGTGCCCCTGCAACAGCATCTTGAGCACATCGCGCTGGAAATCCGAGTCGTCGACCACCATGATCTTTTTCACATCGGCGCCGGTGACCTGCTTCGGCGCGATCTTGAGGCAGAGGGCCAGTTCCACGCGCCCGATGCTGCCCACCGCGAAGGGGATTGCCACCAGCGACTTGCCCGACATAAGGCCGCTTACCTTGGCCTGTCCCACATGGATGGCAGGCGGAGAGATGGTGGTACTCTCAAGCCCCAGCTCCCTCAACTTCCCGATGGTGTGTCCCAGGAAGACATTGGCCAGCTCCTTCAGGGCCGCCTCAACCTCCGGCCCCACAGACTCATAGGTTACCATCTCCCCTATTGCCCTGCTCTTCATAGAGGAGGCAGTCTTGATCCCCCCGCCTTCACCGAAGGAGAGATAGACTTCGCCATTGATGCGGCCGTTTACCCCAACCGCTACGCTCATGGCGAAGTTTTCCTCGGAAGCGCCCTCTCTCATGGAAACGCCTTTGGCAACCGCGCTCATCCCCAGCATCTTTTCCACGGTTTCCATGAAAGGGACGATGAACGCGTTGATATGTTCAGCCTTTACCGGTTCTTCTTTCATTGCGCCTCCAGTTCATAGCCTTTTTTGCCCATTCGCAGATATCCCATCGCCATCCTCGGGTCATGCTCGAATACCATCAGCCAGCGCTCCCTGAATGCCTGCCTGAGTATCTTTTTCCTTGTCCTCAGAAGGGTCTCGGGATAGAGATCGTAGCCCATCATGTAGTTCAGCGGAAGGTGGCAGGGGCTCGGAACGGTATCACCAAGATAGAAGGCCTTTTCCCCTTCCGACTCCACCAATACCGACTGGTGATAGCGGGTATGCCCAGGAGTTCGCACCACCCGTACTCCCTGCGTTACCTCCACATCCCCTTCCACGAGATCAAAAAGCCCGGCCTCGGCCACCGGCTCAAAGCAGTCCGGGAGATAGCTCCCCTTGCGCAGTTCACTGTTCACGTATGCATCGCGCCATTCGCCCTTTTGGACAATATAGCGGGCGTTGGGGAATGTGGCCACCCAGCGGCCTTTTTCATCCTTGCGGGTGTTGCCGCCGCAATGGTCGAAGTGCAGGTGGGTGTTGATGACGATATCGATATCTTCCGGCTTCAAACCCAGTTTCCTCAGTGAAGCGGTCAGGGTGACCGAACGGTCAATATCGTAGATTTCAAGAAATTTGGCGTCCCATCGGTCGCCGATGCCGGTGTCGACCAGGATATTCTTTCCGCCGGTCTTGATCAGGAGGCAGTTCAGGGCTATCAGTATCCGGTTCTTGTCATCGGCCGGATAGACCTTTTCCCAGAGGGTCTTGGGGACAATGCCGAACATGGCGCCGCCGTCCAGCCTCATGGTACCGTCACTGACTATGAACAGTTCAATCTTGCCAAGTTGCATCAGGCCCCTGAACTCTGAACCTTAAACGGTGAACCCTACTTTTCTGCCTCGATCACATATGAAATGTCTCGGGAATTACCGCCCGGGAACTCGACGGTAACGGTCCATTCCGCGCGAATGGAGAAGCGGCCATCCTCCCGGTTGATCTGCAGGTCTTTGTCTACGTCGAGCGGGATATTGCGATCTTCGACAAACTGTCTTATTTCGGAGATAATCTCTTCATTCGGCGGGGCACTGGTCATCTTGACGAAGTTGCCGATCTTGTCATTGAGCATGTAGTGATCGATCCACGGCGGGCCAAGCTTGACTCCCAGATAGATGACGACCCCTATGACGAGAAGCAGCACCCATGCTCCAAGGGATACGGCTCCCCGCTCATTTCCGACAACTGTCCGCTTCATCCGTCCTTCCTCCGCAAGGTTCGGGAACTCAGTGGATAAGCTGGCCGATCTTTCCCCACCGTACCCAGTGGTCGCCGCCTTCCCAGGACCAGTAGATGATGAATGCCTTCCCTTTTATCTTGACCGTGTCGACAAATCCCCAGAAACGGCTGTCGTAGCTCTGGTCCCTGTTGTCCCCCATCACAAAAACCTTGCCTGCGGGGACGGTGATCGGGCCAAAGTTATCCCTCGGTTGCATGCCCGCGGGAAGTACAAGATGGTCCCGATGGATTATGTAGGGTTCGCTGTTGGCCACACCGTTGACATAGACGACCTTGTCGTGGATTTCGATCCGGTCGCCGGCAACGCCGATCACCCGTTTGATAAAGTCACGGCTTTCATCTTCAGGGTATTTGAAGACAATGATATCGCCCCGCTCAGGTTGCCTTATCGGCATAATTTTCACATCTCTGAAGGGTATCTTCGTCCCGTAGAGGAACTTGTTGACCAGGAGGTGGTCGCCGATATCGAGGGTGGGTATCATGGAGCCTGAAGGAATCTTGAAGGCCTGCACCACAAAGGTACGTATGACAAGAGCCAGCAGCAGCGCAACGGCAATCGCCTCGGCATACTCACGGACAAGCGATTTTCTCGGGTAAATCTTCTCCAGTTCACCCAGAAGCCTGCCGCCAACGGCCTCGACAAGGCCCAGGTCCTGCTGGGAGATGGCTGCTTCCAGGGACGCTATCTCTTTTTCAAACCGTTCGGCCTGGGCGCCGGTGATCTTCTCCTGCTTCAGTCCCCGCCTGACGACCTCGCGACCCTGCTTGACCAGACGCCTGGCCTGTCGCAACTCCCTGTTCAGATATGACGCCAGCACTTCGTTTCACTCCGTGAATGCAAATCAGTCTCCCACCTTGAGCACCGCCAGGAATGCCTCCTGCGGCAACTCGACGCTCCCCACCTGCTTCATCCGCTTTTTGCCTTCCTTTTGTTTCTCAAGGAGCTTGCGTTTTCGGCTGATGTCGCCGCCATAACACTTCGCAAGGACGTTCTTTCGCAGGGCCCGTACCGTCTCCCGAGCGATGACCTTGCTGCCGATGGCGGCCTGGATTATCACCTCGTACATCTGCTGGGGGACGATCTCCTTCATCTTCTCGGCCAGCTGCCGACCCCGGACCTGGGCCTTGTCCCGGTGAGAGATGACCGAAAGGGCGTCCACCACCTCGCTGTTGAGGAGGATATCCACCTTCACCAGGTTCGAGGGGCGATAACCGATCAGTTCATAGTCCAGCGAGGCGTACCCCTTGCTCATCGACTTGAGCTTGTCGTAGAAATCCATGACGATTTCATTCAAAGGCAGTTCATAGAGCACCATCACCCGGTCGCTGCTGAGGTAGTTAATGTTCTTCTGTATGCCGCGCCGTTCCTGGCAGAGCTTGAGGATGGCCCCGACATATTCGTTGGGGACCATGACGGTGGCCTCGATATAGGGCTCCTCCATCAGCTCTATTTTATTGGATTCGGGGAACTTGGCCGGGTTGTCGATCGTAATCACCTCGCCGTCGGTTTTGGTAACCCGGTAGATAACCGTCGGCGCCGTAGCGATGAGGTTGAGCTTGAACTCCCGCTCGAGCCGCTCCTGGATGATCTCCATATGGAGCAGGCCGAGGAACCCGCAGCGGAAACCAAATCCAAGGGCAAGCGAGGTTTCAGGCTCGTAGGTAAAGGATGAATCGTTGAGCCTGAGTTTCTCCAGGGCGTCCCGCAGGTCCGCGTAGTCATCGCCGTCTACGGGATAAAGGCCGGAGAAGACCATGGGCTTGACATCCTTGTAGCCGGGAAGAGGCTCGGCTGCAGGGCGGGCGGCATCGGTTATGGTATCGCCGATCTTGGTATCGCTCACCGTCCGGATG
>JAOUDF010000177.1 GCA_029859385.1 Nitrospirota bacterium | reverse complement strand
CCTTATACGTCAATACTTCCCAAAGAATCGCGACTTCTCTACCATTACCGAAGAGGAGATCACCATGGTCATGAACAGGCTCAACAACAGGCCAAGAAAATGTCTTGGATTCCAAACCCCGAGGCAGGTATTCTACAAACTCTCAACCGTTGCACTTACTTGTTGAATTCGCGATTTTCTAAACGACACGGCTTCAATTCCTAGCCACTGAGGGTACTTCCTGCACGCGATATCAATATCTTCGCCTTCAGCCTTTTGCTTGCCCATTTGTCTTCTCTAAACAAGACCATTATGTTTGACATATTTACCGTCCTCACGCAAGCCCTTTATGCCCCCTCAAAAGATGGTATCTTAAAACCATATCTCTTTTGAGGCACGCATATGATCACCCGTCGCAAGTTCCTCATTGCCACCGCGGGAGGATTGTCACACGGGAAAACAAAAAAGGGACAGGCTGCAAATAACCAGCCTGTCCCTTTTTCCTCTTCGGTCTTAAGCAGAGTTATTCCGTCGCACGATATTCCAGCGTGATGGTTACCGTCCGGTTAAACGCCCTTGCCTCTGACGTCGTATTGTCGTAAAGCGGTTCGTTGGGGCCGACTCCCCGGTGACGGATGCGCTCGTCGGCAATCTCTCCTTCCGCAGCAGTGAGCATCTTGTAGACGGTCTGGGCACGGCGTTCGGACAACCCGATGTTGTATTTCTCCGTGCCGATGTTGTCGGTATGGCCGACGATATCAACTGTGGCCTGCGGAAGTTTCCGAATGCGATCCGCAATGCCGTTGACGATCTTCTGGTTGCGCGAATCGATCATGTCGCTGTCAAAGTCAAACAGGATCAGGGCATATTTCTCCTGGATCAACATGTCCTCCTTCTGAGCCATCCGCTGGCTGGTCTGCACGAAGTTGACCTTGACCGGTGGAGGGCTGAGTACCATGGCCTGCCCCTTGCGGTCCCACAGTTCCATCTTTGACGCCATGTTGCCGCTTGTTGCCAACGTAGCAAGGTTGCGGGTCGACAGTGGCACGTTCAGTGCCGGCGACGGCGCCCCCTCTCCGGCCATTTCGGCAACCGTACCGTCGGCATTGGAAACATTGAGAGTCCACCGCGCTATACCGTGCGGAGAGACCACTTCCGGGTTCAGCGACAGCGAGGGTGTATCAATCCGGGTCGTCAGGTAGACGCTGAGGATCGGCACAAGGATTGCCGGGTCGCTGGAGATGATCTCCACGCGGCGGTTATCCGTCCGCCCTTCATCCAGTCTGCTGGTGCTCGGTTTCTCGGGAAGGTTGCGCGCCTCTGTCTTTATCCGCTCCGGATCGATCTTCCAGATCGTCTGCAGATAATTTTTTACCGCCTCAGCCCGCTGGGTGGAGAGTTTCCTGTTCCCTTTCTCGATACCGGTGTTGTCATTGCATCCCACCAGGGTGATTGTGGCAGCGGAATTGTCTGTCAGCCGCTTGCCGACTATGTTTAACACCTGATAATACTTTTCAAGCATGTCGCGGAATTCCTGTTCATTGAATTCCGCCGTGCTGTCGGGGCTGGCGAAGCGCACATAACGCTCGGAAATTTCGCTCGACCCCTCGTCGAAATAGATATGACCGAGCATCGGCGAGGCATCGATGGTCTTGATCTCCTCGATGGTCACGCTGGGCGGGGAAACCGCAAGGTTGCCCTTAGTCTGATAGACATTGACCTTGACCGGCACTGCGGCCAACGCAAGCTTCTGTCCTTTTCCATCCAGAGCTTCCATTGCCACATTGAGGTCTCCCCCGGCGGCGAGGCTTGCCACGTCATCGATTGACAGCGGCACACGCAATTCCGCTGTCGGGGGCCCTTCGCCGGCCATTTCAGCAACCTCACCGTCGGCATTGGTCACGGTGAGACTCCAGCGTTCGATTCCGTACGAAGAATCCACCACCGGCCGCAACATCAGGTCGGGAGGGTCCAGCTTAAGCGTACGTTTGTTGCCGACGTTGAGCTCATCGATGTCCACGCTGGCCGTAGTGACATCGAGGCTGCCCGAGGTCTTAAAAACGTTGACCTTGACCGGAGCTGCGGTCAACGCAAGCTTCTGCCCTTTTCCGTCCTGCACTTCCATCGTCACCTTGAGGTCGCCCCCGGCTATCAGGCCAGCCGGGTCGCTGGAGGGCAGCGGCACGTTCAACTCAGCGTCCGGAGCGCCATCACCGGCCACCCTGGCAACCTCACCGTCGGCATTGGCCACCGTGAGATTCCAGCTTGAGATACCGTATGCTGAATCTACCGTCGGCCGCAGGACCAACCCGGGAGTATCGAGCCTTCGGGTAAGTGTGTCGCCGACGCCAAGCTCGTCAATGGTTACGCTGGCTGGTGAGACTACGAGGTTGCCCGTAGCCTGAAAGAGGTAGCTGACCATATAGGAGTACTGCATTCTCGACGCGACGCTCTGGAAGATGGGGACGAGGTTTGTCTCCGATGTCGCCTTCCATATCTGCCCCTTGTTCTGGTCGGCAAACTCCGAGAGGAATTTGTCAGTATCCGCGACAGGCATGAAATCGATTGCGTAGGCATTGAAACCGGCCGCACCCTTTGCCGCTTCGGTTACGACATCATCCTTGAAGGCACTGTTAAGGTCTTCGCCGTCGGAAAAGACCACCAGGAACTTGGGTGACTTGGCGGGAAGGGTGCGTATGATATCTATCCCGGCCAGTATCCCTTCATAGAGAACTGTTGTGGGGGTAATGCGGTCGCGGTAGGTTTCAGCGACTAAACTCTTCAGTGCCACGGGATTGTTCGACTCGAATATTCGCACATTCAGTTCGCGGCCCGCAACTCGCACCGTCTGCATCTTGTCAAACACAACGACATGGACCTGGTCGATAGGCCGAACAATTTTTAACAGCTCATCCACCCCTGCCAGCAACGGCGTGATGGCGTTGCGCTGATCCATCGAGCTGGAGTTGTCAAGGACCAGCACTATATGCCGCGGCACATCCAGGCTCTCGGCAACTGCTTCTACCGAAATGATCCTGGCGGTTCTCCCCCACTGGGTTACGCTGAAATCCATTTCTCCCAACCCGAGAAGCGGTTTTCCCTCGGCATCGGAGACCCTGACCATCGCCTTGTCGTCGCCGACAACCCCGTCTACTTTCAGCTGAGCGCCCGGTTTAAGGGCCTTGATCTGCAACTCATCGCCAAGAGCAACACTCTGCCAGCCAATCAACAGCAATAACAGGAATACACCTGTCCATTTAGGCATCTTATACATCACACTACCTCCTGGTCTCATGTAATTTGCCATTATCCATGTAGCCCCCTCAAAAAAGAAATGCCAAATTCACGTTCATTATCGCCAAAGCCACCTACATTTCGCGTTACGGTTGTTATTATACACTCAAAGTCCCAGGCTCGCCCGGCCACGCCATATCAGGTTGCCCCCATCCGCCTCTTCATAAAGATGGTATCTTAAAGCCATACCTTCTTTGAGGGACGCACATGATTACCCGTCGCAAATTTCTCATTGTCACCGCGGGAGGACTCATTCTGGCCACAGCCGGAGAGGGCGGGAAGATGCTTATGGCTGGAGAATCTCCAATGGGAAGCACGACTGAAGGTCCTTCACGCGGAAAAACGAAAATAGCCCTGGTCAAGACATCGGACAGGGCAACGGGTATCGCGCGAGCCATCGACCTGCTGGGGATAAACCCCGTGAAGGGAAAGGACGTCCTGCTCAAGCCCAACTTCAACACGGCCGACCCGTTCCCCGGCTCCACTCACAACGACACCCTTACCCACCTGATTCTGCACCTCAAGAAGATGGGTTCGAAACACATCACCATCGGTGAGCGAAGCGGGCCGCCCGACACCGCCGATGTTCTACGGGACATGGGTATCTACGACCTCTGCAAAAAGCTCGACGTGGGGATCATCAACTTCGAGGAGCTGCCGGAGAAAGACTGGCGGCTGGTGACGCCGGCAAAGAGCCACTGGCGGAACGGCTTTCTCGTTGCTGCCCCGGTGCTCGACGCCGAGTGCGTGGTGGCTACCTGCTGCCTGAAAACCCACCAGTACGGCGGCGTCTTTACCATGTCGCTGAAGCTGGCGGTGGGGATTACGCACAAGAAGAACATGAAGGAGCTTCATTCGTCCTTCCTCAGCATGCGGAAGATGATCGCGGAGATCAATCAGGCCTACACGCCGTCGCTCATCGTGATGGACGCCATCGAGGCCTTTGTGGATGGCGGGCCCATGACGGGGAAGAAGAAACGTGCCGATGTGATAGTCGCCGGAACGGACCGTGTGGCGATTGATGCCGTGGGGCTGGCGATCCTGAAAGAGCTGGGGAGCAACCGGGCTATCATGGATACGAAGATCTTCGAGCAGGACCAGATTGCGCGGGCCGCGGAACTGGGCCTTGGCGTGGCGCGGCCGGAGGATATCGAGCTGGTTGCTGACGATGATGCAGGACGGCAGTATGCCGGGGTTCTTGGCAAGATTCTGTCGCAGGGCTGAGGAGACAGCTATTTCGCCGCCGGCCCTTTCTGGTTTGTCTTGCTGGTATCGACAACCTTGCCGTTGGGGCCAAGGGTGCAGGGGCTGTGAGATGCCTGGGGATGCATGAGGTAGATATCCCCCTTGTCGATCATGGCGGCTTTCACCCGGTTGAACCGTATGCTCTTTTCCAGCTCCTTGTGGAAGAACATGGCGGGCAGGAATTCCACCTTGTACTTCGCAGCCATCGCCTTCCCTTCAGCCGAGGCAATATCAACCTGCTTGTACGAGACCTTGGGGAAGTAGTGGGTGGTAATCTGTTTGAAGTTCTCCATGCCATAGCTGCCACAGTCCTTGCTGGTGAGTATCGTCAACTGGAAGCGCGCCGCTTCGGCTGTTTCACAACGCGACTTGGCAGTATTGGGCTCCACGCATATCCCTTCCTTCCCCGCCACGAAGCAGTCGTCGTCGTTGCCACAGGCCGGCACCTTGTTGCAGTCCTGAAGTTTGGGATTTATGCCGCACAGATACCGGTTGAAGGCCGTGGCTTCGACCCTGCCCGGATAGCGCTTGCCATTGACAAGGACCGTCGGTGAGCTTCCTATACCGAGTCCCCATGCCTTCTGAAAACTGGCGGTGAAGGCTTCGGCCGTCTCTTTCGATTTAGCCAACTCGGCCAGCCGTTTGGCGTCAATACCGGTAT